>NZ_DFMZ01000044.1:31282-35324 GCF_002375825.1 Aneurinibacillus sp. UBA3580 | reverse complement strand
CAGCCGCCGTTGCGATGTTGAATACTTTGTAAGCGTCAAACATACCTCCGTTGCTTGCGATGATGGCTACTCGTTTTGTCATAATAAACCTCTCCTTTACGAATGTTATAAATAAGCTATCCTAATAGAAGGATGCACATTTCTCATGAATGATGGACAGCGCAGCGATTCGGCCCGATTTCAAGCTGGGTGGCCACTTCGTCCGCCACATGAACGACTCCACGATTAATCTGTATAATCTCTTCATAATTCGGCGGTGTGGCACCGGATGCGCCGGCTACCATTTCCGTGAACTGTTCACGGTTTTCTGTACGCATAACCTCATTGTTGGCCCGAATATCTCCGAGACGCGCGACGACGACGCCCTCTTCATTAATTTCCTTAATGTGCGCATAATGCGTAGGTAACACCCATGTACTATCGGACAGATTGGCAATATGGGTAAACACTGTATCATACAGAGATTGGGCCCATTCACGTGCCTTGCCGCCCAAGTCCGGACGCCCGATCCCGCCTACGAAAATGGTGTCGCCGGACAGCAGATATCGATCATTCACCAGGAAGGATACGCTGCCTGGGGTATGGCCCGGTGTCGGAATCGCCACGACTTTCACCTGGGTATTTCCTACCTGTATCTTCTGATCATCTTCTAGTGGCTCGTACGGAATTTCATCAGCTCCTTGCATCTCGCTGCGGGAGATATAATATACGGCACCTGTACGCTTAGCAAGTTCCGGACCACCGGAAATATGGTCGGCATGCAGATGGGTATCCGCGATGCGCGTAATTTTCACCTGCTCCTGCTCAGCCAGCTTTAGGTATTCCTCAAAGTGGCGGCCCGGGTCAACGACCATCGCTTCTCCGTCAGAGATAATCATGTACGACAAACAACCTTTCGCAAGACGGTTCACTTGAATTATTTTCATGTCTTTGTCTTCTGTTACCGTCACCGGGTGATAAAACTGGCTCCACTCCAGCATGCCTTCCTCAAGGTAGCTCACATGATAGCCACGTTCCGCAAGCATCTCCCCAATCATTTTGGCGCTGCCGCCCTTGGCACAGATAACGACAATCTCTGTATCCTTCGGCAACGAATGGTAAATGTCCTCATTGTCATCAAGGAAATCAAAGTACGGAATGTTCACCGAGGTCAGATGCTTATGTTCAATCTTCCAATCGTTGTAGTCCTCCGTGTTTCGTACATCTAGAATGAATATGGGTTGCCCGCTGTTGATGTTGTTATGCAGTTCTTTTGCGCTAATCGCTTTAACTTCCATGTAAATCCCTCCTTTATATTTTTAAAGATTTAAGGTTTAAGCTAAAATATCCAGCCAGATTTTAATGGCGGAACCAACAATTAATGCGGACAAAATGGCGCGTAGCACTTTCGCATGGACCTTCGTGCTCAGCTTCGCACCGACTGGCGCTGCGAGCATGCTGGCGATTACCATGACAACTGACGGCCAGAACAGCACATCCCCCGCCATTACTTTTCCTATTGTCGCTCCAATGGATGAGATGAATGTAATCGCAAGCGACGAAGCAATCGTAATTCTCGTCGGGATTTTCAAGATGATGAGCATAATCGGCACAAGAATAAAGGCCCCGGCTGCCCCGACAATCCCGGATGTCACGCCGACAATCAGTGCGGAAATGACGGCTACAGTACGGTTGAATGCTACCTGTTCCATCGGAATGTCATCAAGACCTTTCTTCGGCCCAAACATCATGACTGCCGCAATAGTTGCCAGGATAGCATAGACAAAGTTAATCGCGTCCGCCGACAAAAACTTGCCGCCGTAGCCCCCGGCAAAGCTGCCAAGAATAATTGCTACACCCATATAGCCGACAAGCTTATAGTGAATCACATTTTCCTTCCTAAGCGCCATGACACCGGCGAATGTGGCGAAGAATACCTGCACCGCGCTAATGCCGGATACTTCGTGCGCCGTATAGGCCGCCACGCCGACTAACGGCGGAACGTATAACAGCAGGGGATATTTAATAATGGAACCGCCGATGCCAACCAAGCCTGAGATGAACGAGCCGAGAAAACCGATAAGAAATAGTGTAATAGCTAAACCAAGTGTCATAGTCTCTCCCTCCCTCTTACTATCAAGTCATACATCATGCTTTCATCGTTTGTTATCACACAACTTTACCGGTCCAGCTATTCATCCCGCCCAGCAGTTTTTTTCACTGTCATATGCCTCCGGGCCATCAAATACTCGCAGGCGCTTGTTTTTCCAATACTCGCCGAGTCAGCATGTTTACCACTTTCATCCTTCTTTTCTCCTCTTCTTGTTTTTCATCTGTTTCGATTAGTTTATCTTTATTACCCCATGGGGTATATACGGTTGTGGGTATATTATTAAACAGATTTGATTTTTTGTCAACGGTTTTTCTTCAAAGCCGAAAGCCAAAAAGGCCGGGAAGCTCTCCCGGCCTTTTTGCATTTATACATAAAGAGAAAATCGCCTGGCTTGTTTCTAAGCAGTCTTCTCTTCATTCGTGCTGGCTATGATCCATATTCATATGATCATGACCACCGTGACCCTTACCGTTCGCAGCCTCAATCTCAATCAGATGATCCAAATCCCCTTGTTGTTCATCGGAAACCCAATCGCTGCCACCGACAATATACATATGGTTATACGGCCCTTCAGTCGGCTCTTTCTTAAAGAGCGGCTTCAATTCTTTCAGATACGTGAGCAGCGTTTCCGGTGCTTTCTCCTTTTCTGTCAACAGCAGCGGCGCATGCTTACCGCGGTGTGCAAACGGCAGGGCCGGCAGCGACTTGCTTATGTTCTCCACATTTACCAAAACCAGGCCATGACCCGGCTGTGTAATGCCCCAGCCAAATCCGGTTTTGGCATCTTTATACTTGGCAAATGCAATGGCGTTCGCCACCGGATCATTGCCTGAAATGCGGATAACATTGCCATGTTTTTTCAAATCATTTTCCACCTGTTTGCTCACCGCGTCTTCCGGCCCGAGCAGATAGATGTTGGCTTTGCCGTTCCGTCTCTTCAGCGCGGCTTCGGTCTCAGCCGGAATTTTGTCTTTGGTTACATACAAAAGCGGCTCCGGCATATGAGAAATCCAGCTGCCGGCAGGTGCGGCAAACTCCGCTTTTTCGGACGTAGAAACGACAACCGATTGCGGCAGTTCTCCGTCGACGGATGCGTAATATTCATCAATGGCTGCCGCAATCTTTTCCGGTGTCTCGCCTTTGATTTCTTTTACTTTAAGCGAAGCATCCGTGATTTGTTTTACGGCGTTTGCCTCCATCCCAATCGTGATGACCTGCGTTCCGTCCTGCGCTCCTTTCGGATTGAGACGTTTGATTTCATTCAGCACCACTTCCGATACTTTGCCTTTTTCCGTTACAAGCAGCGGGCCATCACTTGGATGATGCACCAAATCCAGTCCGACCAGCTGCGTTTGCCAGTTGTCGCTTGGAGCCAACAGGACAACATTCGGCTTCGTTCCGTTCGCCGTTGCGGGCCAAATCATCCTGGAAGCCGATAATGCGATTTCTTCTGCGCTACCTCCCGTAATGCGTGTAGTATTTTTCGTAGCAAGCATGGCCTGAGCCGTATCCGCTTTTCCGGCTGTGCTCTCCTGCCGCGTCTGCTCTGCAGCCGGTTTTGGCTGCTGTTCACTTCCCTGCGTACTGCATCCAGCCACCAGTACACCAGTAGCCAGCAGCGTGACACTGGCCCATCTTACCAAAGGAATTTTTATCATGGCTGCTTCTCACCTCTTCATATTGGGAAAATGTCTGTCTATACTATACCCAGCATTTGTGAAGAAAATATGATGAAATCAAAGTTCTTCATCTTTTTTTAGTGGCAGCCCCACAATAAATGTCGAACCTCTTCCTTTCACACTTTCGATAGAGAGCGAGCCGTTATGTTTTCGAATAATTTCCTGGCTAATGGCAAGTCCGAGTCCGGTTCCTCCCGTCTCCTTGGAACGGGATTTTTCTACCCGATATAAGCGCTCCGTAAGATACGGAAGCTCCTCCTCAGGAATGCCC
>NZ_DFMZ01000044.1:28311-31181 GCF_002375825.1 Aneurinibacillus sp. UBA3580 | reverse complement strand
CCTCAGGAATGCCCGGACCGTTGTCCTCTACTTCGATATAGGCCGCATCCTTATGTTCCTTTACTCGAACCCGGACCGTGCTGCCCGCGGGGATGTACCGTTTGGCATTCTCCAGCAAGTTCAGTACCACCTGTCCAAGTCGCTGCCGATCGCCTCTGATTATGAGAGGCTGATCGGGACCTTCATAATATAAATCAATGCCCTTCTCATCCATGGAAGGCTCTATCAATGTCAGCGCATCCGTCACCGCTTCTTCCAGCGGAAAACGCTCTACTTGAAACGAAAATGTTCCCTGTTCCAGGCGGGCCAAATCAAACAAATCCTGAACCAGCCGCTGCAGGCGGGAGCTCTGCTCATAAATAATTTCTGTATAAGCGCGCTGTTCCTCGCTATCCATCGACGAATCCCGCAGGATTTCTGCGTATCCTTTTAGATACGTCAAAGGCGTTCGCAGTTCATGACCGATATCGGCCAAAAATTCGTTGCGCTGCTTCTGGTAAAATTCGATACGGTCTGACATATAGTTGACGGAAGCCGCCAGTTGAGCCACCTCGTCACCACCCTGTACCGGCAGACGAACGGAGTAGTTTCCTTCTGCGATTTCACCGGTCGCCTGTTTTATCTGAAGAAGCGGACGCACGATCATCCGGGAAAGAAGAAAGACAATGCCGGTTACCACCAGAACAGTGATCGCGCCGGTAATCACAAGCATTCCCTGCAGCACTTCCACGGCCTGATGGATAGGAGCCGTAGGACTGAACATGACAACGGCGCCGACAGGTTCGCCGTTTTGCATAATCAAAGAACGGGACACGAGGAACGGCTTTTTATCCCAATCCTTTTCTACCGCCAGTTCTTCTTCCGCTCCGTGCTCACCTGTGGCCGATAAGTATTCGCGGTGAGCAGAGGTAATGGTATCCGAATTTGCGATAACGTTTCTGTTTCTATCAAGCACAACCACCATATAATTCGAACCTTTTTCCATGCGGGCCACATGATTCATGGTGGTAGGGGTAAAATGTTCGCTTAGCACGTTGGCATGGCTTTTTCCACGTTGCACCAGCTCCTCCGTAATATGAGAAAGGTAGAAGGTAAGAAATAGCGAATACAGGATTCCGCCCATCGAAAAAATGATGAACAAAAAAACAACAAGCAATAATAATCCTACTTTGGTAGACACACGATTGCGAATGGATTGAAGCATAATTCTCATCCTTACTGAATTTTATAGCCCACTCCCCACACCGTCTTCAAAATGTCATGAGCGGGTGCTCCCGCACTGCGGAGTTTCTCACGCAGGTTCTTCACGTGTGTATCTACGGTCCGGTAATCGTCCACATTGCGGTCCGACCAGATTAACGAAAGCAGAGCGTCCCGGCTGAATACATGGCCCGGATTCTTGATGAGCGTATATAAAATGTCATATTCTCTTCGGGTCAGGACAAGCGCAGCGTCCTGATAAAAAGCTTCCCGTCTCTTTTTGTCCACTTTAATACCGCGATGTTGAAGCAAACTGTTGGCAGAAGCCCTGGACGACGCATACGTTAGCTCGCTTCGCCGGAGAAGCGCCCGGACCCTTGCCAACAACTCCTCTTTCTCAAACGGTTTAGTAATGTAGTCATCGGCGCCCAACTTCAATCCCTGTACTTTGTCCGCCACTTCGTCACGAGCGGTCAGCATAATGATGGGCACAGAAGATGTCTGACGAATCTTTCTGCATGCCTCCCAACCGGACATTCCCGGCATCATAATGTCAAGCAGGATTAGGCGGTACGTCTTTTTTGCGACCGCCTCCAGGGCACGCTCCCCCGATGCGACTTCTTCGGTATCATATCCAGCTTTTTGTAAATGCAGTGACAAAAGCCGACGCATCTGCTGCTCATCATCCACAATTAAAATCGTGTTCTGTTCTGCCATTTTTTATCTTTCCTTTCGTATCTGCTTCACTACTATAAAAGCAAAAAAGCATGGAGAAATTGTGAAGAAAGTTGAACAAATGAACGAATGTATTTCGGAATACCTGGCATGCATGGAGGCGTGCAGAGGATGCGCTAGAGCCTGCCGTAAAATGGTGGCATGGCAGAATAGAAGCGTATGAAAACCCTCCTCAGCGACAATCTGAGGAGGGTTTGTATAACGGGATATTTTTTTAAACTACATCGTATCCTTGATCTTCGATGGCTTCTTTAATGGATTCCACGTTCACTTTATTTTCGTCGTATTCTACCTGAACGGTTTTTTCGGCAAGATTTACTTTTCCGGAAGCGCCAATTTCCTCCAGCGCGCCCTCAATGGCTTTTACGCAATGGTTGCAGGACATGCCTTCCACTTTCAATGTTACGTTTTGCATGATTTGTTCCCTCCAATGTGTTAGTATAGTTAAAGCAAGCCTTGCTTACTTCATTAATTTGTTCATCGTCTTTAACAGCTCATCAATTACTTCATTATCGCCTTCCTGGATGCGCTCAATGACGCAACTTTTCATATGTCCTTCCAATAGGAGGCGTCCTACCGAATTCAGTGCGGATTGTACGGCTGCGATTTGATTTAGGATATTGTCACAGTACACATCTCTGTCTATCATACCTTTAATACCACGAATTTGCCCTTCGATTCGATTTAATCGCGTGATCAAATTGTTTTTCATTTTTTCGGAATGATGGCTCGTTCTTTGGCACGCTTCATGCTCCTCCGTATTACCTGATTGCTCCACTACCGGTTCCATCGTTTCACCTCCTTATCAGGTTATTCTTATTGCTTTTTTATAATTTCACCCGCTGCAGGCGCAGCGCATTCAGCACAACGGAAACTGAACTCAACGCCATGGCGGCTCCCGCTACCCACGGCGCAAGAAATCCGGCGGCGGCAAT
>NZ_DFMZ01000044.1:9868-28204 GCF_002375825.1 Aneurinibacillus sp. UBA3580 | reverse complement strand
CCGGAATGCCGAGCGAGTTATATGCCAGTGCCCAGAACAAATTCTGCTTAATATTTGTCATCGTCTTACGGCTCATGTGGATGGCATCGGCAATGCTGTTCAAATCGCCTCGCATCAATGTAATATCTCCTGCTTCCATGGCCACATCCGTGCCTGTGCCCATCGCGATACCGATATCGGCCATAGCCAGCGCCGGAGCATCGTTGATTCCGTCTCCTACCATGGCAACTTTCTTACCCTGATTTTGAAGCTTCTTCACTTCTTCCGCTTTTCCTTCGGGCAGTATTTCCGCCAGTACGCGATCGATGCCTGTTTCAGCGGCAATCGCTTCGGCTGTACGCTGATTGTCACCGGTAATCATAATGACTTCAATGCCCATTTGTTTGAGGCGGGCAATCGCCTCTTTTGATGTTTCTTTAATCGTATCGGCTACCGCTACAATCCCTGCGTAGCGTCCATCCACAGCGACGACCATGGCTGTTTTTCCTTTGCTCTCCAAATCGTTCATCGAGTCAAATGCCTGTTCTGCGGCAACCTCATAACGGGCCATTAGCTTGCGTGTACCGATCAGGACCGTTCGTCCTTCTACCACAGCACGAATGCCATACCCCGGTATTGCTTCAAACTCATCTGTTGAAGCAAGCGAAATTCCTTTTTCTATAATGCCGGCTACGATAGCCTCGGCAAGCGGATGCTCCGAATTTTTCTCAGCGCTACCCACCAGACGCAGGAATTCCTCTTCCTTTATCCCTTCCATGATAACATCCGTCAATTCCGGCTTTCCTTTTGTTACGGTTCCCGTCTTATCCAGCACAACCGTATCGATTTGCTGCGTAGTCTCTAAGTGCTCTCCGCCTTTAAACAAAACCCCTGCTTCCGCCGCCCGTCCTGATCCGGCCATAATCGAAGTGGGCGTAGCCAAACCGAGGGCGCACGGGCATGCGATGACCAGCACGGCAATGAGTTTTTCCAGTGCATTCGCAAAATCGCCCGGCGTTACCCAGATGTACCAGACAAGGAAGACAAGGACGGCGATGCCGACGACAATCGGAACAAAAATGCCTGAGATTTTGTCTGCAATCCGCTGAATCGGCGCTTTTGATCCCTGTGCTTCTTCCACGACTTTAATAATCTGGGCCAGCGCTGTTTCTTTACCGATCTTGGTTGCCTTTAATTTTAAAATACCGTTTTTGTTAATCGTAGCACCAAACACATGCGCGCCCGCCTGTTTCTCTACTGGAATGCTCTCTCCCGTGAGCATCGACTCATCAACAGATGATTGACCTTCAATTACTTCACCATCCACTGGAATTTTCTCTCCGGGGCGAACCACAATCGTATCGCCTACCGCGACTTCTTCCACGGGAATCGTCATTTCCTGACCGTCCCGAATGACCAGGGCCGTTTTCGCCTGCAGGCCCATGAGCGTTTTGATGGCTTCCGAGGTACGCCCTTTCGCCAGCGCCTCAAACAGCTTACCCAATAAAATTAACGTAATGAGCACGGCACTCGTTTCGTAATACATCTCTACCATATGGTGCGGGCGTCCGATCGACTCAATGGTAAGATACAGGCTGTAGAAATACGCGGCCGAGGTTCCTAAAGCGACCAGCACATCCATATTAGCGCTCTTATTGTGCAGCGCTTTGTACGCTCCGATGTAGAACTGGCTTCCAATAATAAATTGTACCGGTGTAGCAAGTGCCAGCTGAAACCACGGATTCATGAACAGTTCGGGCATCCATATCCATGACGTAAAAGAAAAGTGACCGACCATCGACCACAGCAGCGGCAGTGAAAGAATGGCCGAGAGAATAAATTTTCGCTTTTGCCGTGCAATTTCTTTTTGGCGATAATCCCCGCTATCTTCTGCTTTTTCGTCTTTCGGCACTGCCTGATACCCAAGTTTTTCTACCTTGCGGACTATCTCATCTACAGATAGCTCGGTAGGGGTATACTCAACATGTGCGGTTTCCAAGGCAAAATTAACATTCGCCTCCGTTACTCCCTCCAGCTTGTTTAATCCTTTTTCAATCCGGTTTGCGCAAGCGGCACAGGTCATACCGCTGATTTGAAGCGTGGTTTGTTTCGTTTCAGACATTGTTATCGCCTCCTATACTATACATACGTACAGTACATGTAGATCAAAAAGATATTTTGTACAAGAAATTATGTTTTCCCTCATAATTACTTTCACTGTAGCATACCCCTACATCGCATGCAATTGTACCCTGGCGCTCCTATTAAAGATGCCTAACAAAAAAATTCGCTGATATCAAAGCTCCTCCCCCGTCTCTTGTTCCGCCTTCCTTTTCATCTATATACTATACCCCTTATATGTATGTGTCAACAAAATTTTTATTGAAAATCGTCTTTTTCTAGTGTTCATATTTTCCCTTTCATCACCATTTTCCTTTATATGTATAAAAACGCTATAAAATTATTTCCAAATATTTATCCGGCCCTGTGCTTGCTCGACGAAACGTAACCTGTTTCCTTCCCGTACACCCTCTTTTACAAATTATTTTTCAATGGGCAAATCACCAAAAACAGCCCACTTAATATGATGAGTAGTGTAGCAGGAGGTGAGAGTGTTGGCGGTCGTACCCGCAACTAGAAAAGATGTGGAATTGTTGGCAAGGCTGATACGTGCAGAGGCGGAAGGCGAAGGCGTTCTGGGCATGCTGATGGTGGGCAATGTCGGAGTGAACCGTGTAATTGCCAACTGTCTTGACTTTAAGGATCTCCGAACAATTGAGCAGATGGTATTTCAATCCCCCGGCGGCTTTGAGGCCACACAGAAAGGATACTTTTATCAACGGGCCAGGCCACAAGAAATTCGCCTGGCGCAAAGAAACATAAACGGGGAACGGTTCCACCCTGCCACAAACGCTCTATGGTTTTTTAAGCCGCCAGGCGATTGTCCCCCGCAGTGGTATAACCAGTGGAATGCAGGACGGTTTAAAGCGCACTGCTTCTACCGGCCAAGCGGGGAAGATTGCCCGCGCGTATATTAAAACGTATTAAGGGAGGAAATAGAATGTATAATCCTTATGTCTACACTTCATCCGGATATCCGCAGTACTATTATCCCGGCTATCAAATGCAGCAGAGTACACCGCAGGGTCAGGGGGCAGCGTCCCCTCCTCAAATTCCCGCCGGCGGCCAATCCATGACGCCCCTGGCTACGCCGGGAGCTCCGGGGGCAGCTGGTTCGCAGGCAATGCTTCCAACCGAACAATCATACATCGAAAATATTCTTCGTTTAAATAGAGGAAAGACCGCAACAGTTCATATGACATTTGAGGGCGGAGAGAAGAAAGTATTCACCGGCGTAGTTGAGGCGGCAGGGCGCGACCATATTATTATCAGCGATCCCCAAACCGGCAGGCGGTATGTTCTGCTTATGGTATACCTGGACTATGTTACATTTGATGAGCCGATCGAATACAGCTATCCGCTTAACCAGGTGGCAACGTATCCCCCACGCTAACAAAAACGGCCACTCTTCCTGGATTTTCACCGGGAGAATGGCCGTTTTCTCCTTTATTCTCTTATTCCGTCTATTCCCGTATCCAAGCTTCGTTCCTCTTTAAGGTCACGAAGCGAAGGCGGTGCCGTTTCCTTCTTCCTTGTCAAATTCTCAACCAATTGCTCGATATCGATGCCGGAGACGTCTTTTACCATCTGCGGCGCCGTTGCCATAAGCTCGGTTACATAGTTGCTGACGCGGGTCGCGCCGGCCCCATTTCCGGTATCTACCACCGTCAGCTTCTCGATGTTCGCCATCGGCTCGGCAATCCTGCCCGCCAGCTCCGGCAGCATCTTCACGATAATATCAAGCACAGCAGCCTCGCCGAACTTCTGGAACGCTTCGGCCAGCTTTTCTTTCGCTTCCGCTTCCGCCAACCCGCGCAGGCGTATGACTTCCGCTTCGGCTGCACCCTTGGCGCGCTCCGCTTCGGCAATGGCCAGGCCGTCCAGGCGCTTCTGTTCCGCCATCGCTTTCGCTTCCGTCTCGATCCGGTACTTGTGGGCATCCGCTTCCCGCATCCGTTTCGCTTTTTCCGCCTCCGCAGCCTGCTCCACCGCATAGCGGTCGGCATCCGCTTTTTTCTTCACTTCCGCGTCATATTGTTTCTCGCGGCGCAGAATTTCTTTTTCTTCTAGATCAATCTCGCGCTCTTTGCGGACCAGCTCGACCTTCATCTGCTCTTCCACTACCGATTGCTTCGAACGCGCCTCCTGAATGAAATACGCCTGATCGGCTTCGGCACGGGCCATATCCTGCTCTTTTTTGAAGGAGGCGACTTTCAACTCTTTTGCCTTGGTCGCTTCCGCAATATTCGTATCGCGCAGCAGTTCCGCCTTCTGCCCTTCTTCTTCTGCCAGCGCCTTTTTAATCCGAGCATCACGCACCGCTTCCGCTTCCGCGATATCGGCGTCACGTTTGACCATTGCGATGCGCGGACGTCCCAACGCGTCCAGATAACCATGTTTATCCCGTACGTCTTTAATCGTAAACGAGACAATCTGCAAGCCCATCTTCTTTAAATCTTTCGCCGCTACCCCCTGCACTTCCTGTGCGAAACGGTCCCGGTTGCGGTACACTTCTTCCACGGTCATGGAGCCTAAAATGGCCCGCAGATGACCTTCTAGCACCTCCTGCGCCTCGCTTTTGAGCGCTTCAATCGGTTTGCCCATGAATTGCTCGGCTGCGGTCGATACGTCTTCAATCGAGCTACCGATTTTAATAATGGCCACCCCATCTGCCATGACAGGCACGCCCTGCTCGGTATACACTTCGGGAGTGGAGATATCAAGTTTGTGCGACAGTAAAGAAATAAATTCAGCATTCTGAAAAATCGGCAGGATGAACGCCCCGCCGCCGCGAACAATCTTAATGCTGCGGCCGGAATCGTCGGTGACGACATTTTTGCTGCCAAGAAACGAGCCGGTCACAATCATCGCTTCATCCGGCCCTACCGTTTTATACCGGGCCCAGAACGCCAGGCCGAGCAGCAGCAAAACCGCGACAACTACAATCGGAACAAATAAAACACCAAAACCGAACAACATCAGAGGCCCTCCCCTTGTGCTAGTTTTCTTCAAACGGAGACACGTACAGGGTACCGTCTTTTCCTACATCGATGACCACAACCCGTGTCCCGCTTGGAATTTCTTTGTGTGTAACACTTTCAGCAATCTGGTTTGTATGTCCTGTCCCAACTTTCAGCAGCACCTCGCCACAGCCCTGGCCCGGGATCGTCGTAATGACTTCTCCTAAGCGTCCGTTTAACTCCCGTAGAGAAAATCCGGTCGTACTTTCCGCATTTCGCATCGGCCTGACAAAGATAACATACATAAGAGCCGCAAGAAGAATCCCGAGCACAAGCGAAACACCAAGGATGACCATTTGCCTCACCAATAGAAGCTGGGTTAATACGATACCGGTACCGCCAAATCCGGCCAATCCACCGATGACTACCAGCGGACGCAGCGTATGTACGCCGTCCAGATGCAGAAAGTCGAGCAGCCCATCCAGCGCATTGTCAATTATGTCACCTGCTAGAATCGTAACAAGCGCAAAGACCACTCCAATGATAAAACATGCCCAATAGAGCTCCAACATCCCCCTTCCTCTCCTTTTTGCTTGGAATTTTATACCTATATATACGAATAATAGCAGACAATAGTTGCAAAAAAAATTACGAAGATTACTTATGTTTTTCATGCTTTCTCGGACAAGCTCATATACTGAAAGCAGGAGGTGACCCGTATGTCAAGCAAGAGAAAAAGAATAGCGGTGGCTTTACTCCTGCTTTCTGTTCTTTCTGCCGGATGCGCCATAAAGAAAACAAGCGAAATAGCAACAACTGCGGAAATACAAAACGTAAATGGGGAAAAGCCGGGATTTTCCGCAGACGCATCCCCGTCTTCCTTATCTTCCTCATCGTTAAGTTCCAATGACAAAGCCTTTCTCCAGGCTTTCAAAGCATCCGTAACCCAGGCGCAAACAATTGCCAGAGAACTGCAGGCAATACTTACAGAAATGCAGCACAACGACGAATTCATCGAAGCGCAAGAAAGCATCAACACGGCGCGGCAGGAGATGCTTTACTTATGGAACACAATGCATAATGACTTTCATCCCGATAATGCCGATCTCCAGAAACAAAAAAACGAGTATGAGTCCATCCTTATGGTGTACCGGGAGGGATTGACGTTGCAATTGGAGGGAATGAAAAACGCCGAACCTGCCAAGGTTATGGAAGGCATAAAGCGGGCGCAACAGGCTGAACAGAAGGTAGAGTTGTTGGTGAAAAAGCTAAATCAATAACGAAAGGGCCACCGTGTGTTTCAAAAATGGGAAGGGAGACCATTGCCGGTCTTTTCCCTCCCTTCAGGCCACACGCTCCACACGGAAAAAGCAACAGCCAGCACACGCCCCGCACGTTTTTCCTCGATTAACAATGGAGGGAATATCACCCTTTCATCTCGCACAACACCCCCACATGGCTTCCCGCATTTTCTCCTGCTCCAGTATAGGAGAACAGTGTCTTTTGAAGTTCTTATTTATTCTTTCTCAAAATCTTCCGCTCTTAACTCCATCAACATATCCCGGTTTACCTCATGCGCTACATGGTCAGTGACAATGCGAATGGCCTGCTGGCGAATCGCTTTCTCGATCATGTTCCGCACGAAGCGGGCGTTGCTGAAATGCTCTGTGCCCCTCTCCTGTTCGCTCGTTAACTGTCTGCGAACCAGAAAGCGGGCTCCCGATGATAAATAGTACGCTTGTTCCTTACACATCGCATCCGCAATATCAAGCAGTTGTTGGGTCGTATAATCGGGAAAATCGAGCTTAATCGGGAAACGGGACGGCAGACCGGGATTGGATGCGAGAAACGAATCCATCTCTTCATTATAGCCGGCTAAAATGACAATAAGTTGTTTACGGTCGTCTTCCAGACTCTTAATGAGCGTGTCGATACATTCCTTGCCGAAATCTTTTTCCCCGCCCCGAACAAGCGAATACGCTTCATCAATAAATAAAACGCCTCCCAGCGCTTTCTTGATAATGTCCCGCGTTCGTGAAGCGGTATGCCCGATGTATTCCCCGACCAAATCCGCCCGCTCTACTTCCACAAGGTGCCCTTTCTCAAGCACCCCCATGTCCTTAAACAGCTTACCGAGAATTCGGGCCACCGTCGTCTTTCCTGTGCCCGGATTGCCGCGAAATACCATATGAAACATATGCGGCGCGTTATACAGGCCCTGTTCTTCCCGCAGCTTACGAATGGTTAAAAACGCGTAGATTTCGTACACCAGCTTCTTAACTTCATCCAGCCCGACCAGGCTTTCCAGTTCCTTTAGCGCGCCGGATTCTCTTTCAAGCGACTTCTCCATGCGCGAACTGATGATTTGTTCACGGCTCGCAGGCCTTGGATTGTCATTGCGAAACACCACTTTAATCTGGTTGCCGGTGGTAGTCTGACCCGTCGACTTCATTCTCTCACCCCGAATCGCTCCAGCGTTTCGTTTTGCGTTTTTATTACTGTATGTGACGAAGCCTGGAAATAGGAGTCGAGATACGAAGGAAGGAGCAAAAATATGTCTGTCCTTTTTCTATGAAAACTGTGAGGAAAGAAGGAGAGAAAGAGGAAAAAAGATCCATGTAAGAAAAAGGCGTTCGCCTTTTTCCCATTAAAATCATCTCCTCGTTCTCTTCTCTCTTTTCCTTCGTACCGCAAAAGTCCGCCGACAAAACATCACCGTATGAAAACATTACCAGGTCTTTTCCCCAGAATTCTATGTTACGATGAATGAGGTCACGGCAATTTGCTAGATTACAAGACAATAGGAGTGATGACATGAAAAAGATTATCGCAGCATCCGTACTATGCACATCCTTGCTGGGAGCAAGCTTCTCAGTAACACAAGCAGCGAATGAATGTCCGACGCCGGTGATTGTTAAGCCCATCACGCAAAACGGCGGCATAACACCATTCAATCTGCAAAAATTAGTAGACCAGTACCTGAAGCAGTGTCAGCAAGCAGGCGTGAAGCCAAGTTTCGAGCAGCTTAAGCAGCAATGTCTGAAAGCGGGAATTCAACCGAACTTTCAACAAGTACAAAAACCTGCGGTAGGGCAGCAGACACAACCTGCAGCGAAACCCGCACAAACAAACGCTCCTACTCAAGCTCAAGCACCTGTAGATGGCCAATCCGCAACACAGGGCCTGACTGCCGATGAAAAACAGATGCTTGACCTTGTCAATCAGGAACGCGCGAAGCAAGGACTGGCTCCGCTGAAGATTAACATGGAACTGCAAAAGCTTGCTCGTATGAAGTCAAAAGACATGATTGATAAAAACTATTTCAGCCATCAATCCCCGACATACGGCTCTCCGTTCGACATGATGAACAAGTATGGAGTTCAATACCGTACGGCAGGGGAAAACATCGCGGGTAATTCTTCCGTACAAGGTGCGCATAAGTCCCTCATGAACTCTGACGGACACCGCAAAAACATCCTGAACCCGGCGTTTACCGAAGTAGGTATCGGCATCGTGGATGGCGGCCCGTACGGCAAGATGTTTACACAAATGTTCAAAGGATAAGATAACGCACACGAGGAAGCCAGGCTCATGTTGAGTCTGGCTTCCTTTCATTTAACGGCTCCCCATGCCCGCTTAGTATCTTCGTGCATACCGATGATTATGCGTATCGGCGTTATACCAGCAGCGGCGTAAGTCCGAACGCAATGACGGCTACGGTTACAAACCGCATGATCGTTCCAATAATGGCGGCTGTCAGTGCTTCTTTCGCCGTTAGATCCGAGTTGGTGGACCAAATAGCCGGAATTTGTCCCAGAACATCTGACAGGGGCAAACCGGATGCGGCCAGTACGAAGGCGCCGACAACCAGTCTTGGGTCAATGTTTGCGGCGATTTCCTGGAGCTGGCCCATGGCAAGGGTAGGAGATGCCATGATGGCCGTAATTCCCGTCGCCGGATGTACGCCGATAACGCCAAGGAAAGCGGACAACGATTGTTCGAAAGGTTTCCATACCCCTGCGTAATCCAGCAGTCCGATTAAGCTATAGATGACCGCAATCGCCGGAATCACCAGCAGGAACAGCAGCTCCGCCCCTTCACGTGCCCCTTGAAAAATCGTTTGGAACACCGGCGTCTGCGGCGTAAAACTCGGCAGGTCTTTGAGCGCCACCGCCCGTGTATTCCGGTAAATTGTCCGGCTTAATACGAACGGTACGACGACCAGCGGCGCGAATATTGCAAGTGCTACAATAGGAAGCGCGTTAATTCCCGCGATGGAAAGCGCGATTAGACCAAGCATGAAACAGGAGAACGATTGCTGCGATTGTACCATGGTCGCAATCGCGATACACTGCTCGTCCCTTGTTGCTCCAGCTTGTTTCAGAATTGGACCGCCAATTCGTCCTGCAGCGTTAATATCGCCCAAAATATTATATACGCCTGGAATAACGACCGAAGGATTGACCTTGATTCTATTGGTTAGCGGTACGAATAACCGGACCAATGCGTCCGTAAAGCCCATCCGCTCCAACGCACGTCCAATCATTACGCTCAATACAATCGATACGCCGACATTTCCCATCAGAAACACATCCACCACAATCGGCTTAACCTTATCTAACATGCTGGTGAAGGCGTTACCGATAATCTCTGGATCCACCACGAAGAGAATACCAAGTAGCGCTACCATCACCAGACCAACCCTATTCTTTCGCTCTGCCGCCCTCCCTACCCGTTCAGTTCCCGCTCCTAAATCGACGATCTCACGCAATTGTTCCGCTGGTTTGGACATGTGATTTCCTCCTTATGATTAAACATAATAAATACGGGTTATACAGGGACTTTCCTAACCAGATGGGACAGCGCCATTTCCTGTCCGTATGTGCGGATAGCTGTACAGCCCGCAGCCTGAAGGGGCATCGACACTACCCGTTCACGAAACACGGCCACTTCCACATCGGAAAGTAGCTTGTCCAACGCACAGGCAAGCGGGAGTCCATTCTCGAAAATCTCCAACGCGTGCGAATTACCGAACATCATGTTCAGTCCAAGTTCCTTTGCGGTTTGAATCAGCGGATGTCCGGGACGCAACCGACTGATCGAAGCAATAACTGTATCGGCATCAGGAAACAGGCGGACAGCCTCGCGAAGATGTTCAGCGGTAAATCCCGTATGCGGAAAAATATGCAAAATATGCTTCACCGGCGTGCTTCTTTCACCCAGTACGATTCTGGCCCGGGTCGCCTGCCCGCTTTCCTGCAGCAGGGACGATCCGTAGACGATTCGCTCATTTTCCAGCAGAGCGTCATCTTGTTCGTATCCCATATATCCAGACAGCCGTACAATAATGTCTCCTAACGTCTTTATTCCGGGTAAAGCCATACCCGTATACAGCACGTTACCTTCCAACCCGCCAAAATGCGTGTTCACGTAATACACTTCATGACCGTGCAGTGCGGGAATACCGGGATGCAGACCATGGAACGCCTCATGTAGTTCCAGTACCGCAATTCCGTATAAATCCAGGTAGTGCTTGAGTGTAACCCCTCCTGAGCTGGCTGCATCCGCAATCGGATGGTGGGCGATAATTGCATCGACACCGGTGGCCTGTGCCAGCTCAATGTCCTGTTCGGATAGCGTCATCGCTACTGCTACCTTCCTCACCGGCCAGTTCGGGTCCCCGTATACCAGCCCGGGTGTCTCAATTACTTCCTTACCAGGAATACCGGATGATTTCATAATCATAAACGGATGCCTGCCAAGCGTTACATCCTCAGGCCGGCATAGAACCCGTCCTCCGGTGATATCATCCAATGCTTTCACTACGTCTCGTACTGTCGCCATTTCCTCGCCTCCTCGTTATGTGTAGCAAATAAAAAACAGCCGCCAGTATATCCGCACTTGTGTCCTGTGCGTAAAAATACTGACGGCTGTCCTGCTCTCATTCCCTGAGTTCATTCGGCCCGTCTATCGATATTCGATTGGCGTGGATGCAGATAGCGTTCTACGTCATCATCGAGGATAATGACCGTCGCCGCAAGCTCCTTCTGCGGGTCGTAATCTTTGAGAATCGATACAATCGAAAAACCGAACGTCTTGGTGAAATGCTCACGAAGATGTTCTTTGAACTCATCGATAAGCATAACGTCCATCGTTCTGGTTAACCCACGATTCTTTCCGTCGATCGTCCGCATTGCATGTACACGCTTATGGAGCGTAATAAACATGATTTTATTGCCGATTATATCAACCTGCTGCTTGCGTACCCCCACGTCGAACAAGGATTTATTCACATGGTTGTACTCGCGGCTCAAAGCCTGCTTTAAATCTCCCAACAGTTTTCCTGTGCGATCCATAAGCGACTCCATATCTACAGCATTTTGATTTCCTCTATCATACCTTAGCATCATTTTAATAGTCAATATATTTTATATATTTAAACTATTTTTTCAAAAAAAAGAGAATGGCTTATTTTTAAGGCATTCTCCTATCCATAAATTAATACGAATTATTTAATTTGAATCGTAAATGTAATTTTTGTATTCGCATATGGCTTATGATTGTTTCGCACCAATTCAACCGAAAATGTATGTGGACCGGGCTTTAAATTAGACACTTTGAACGTATTGGCATAGACCCGGGTTAGTTTGTTGTCCACCCACACATGCACATGCCCTTCACCCGGTTTCATCTGCGGCTCACCGGCCGGTGCATACATAAAATTCCGCGTCAGAAAGGTCAAATACACGGTATTGCCCTCGATCGAATGCGAAACGGCAAGCGCAGGCGACTGCGCGAGCACTTCCTGACTTTTCGCCGTTTCATCCGGCAGCGGCTCCTGCTCCTGACAGCCCGTAAGCCCTGTCGCGGCAAGCAGTATCAGCGCGTACCCAAACGCTTTTTTCATAGTTCCTGTCCTCCTGTATAGAGCCTTTTTTCACAGGATGGACAGGAGCGGCCGATTCTAAACAGAAGAACGGCGTTTTTATTTCTTTACCGAAATTTTCACATTGTCATCAAGAAGCGTTTGCCCTTTGACGATTACTTTTTCGCCTTCCTTCAGGCCGGCTACAAGCGTATTGTCGCTGTTCTGCTCAATGATGGTAATGGCCTTGCGCACCGGCTTATCTCCTTGAGCCACATACACGTACGGCTTATTTTCTTCCGTCAAAATTGCGCTTGTCGGAATCACAATCCCCTTCTTAGCGGTCGGAGAAGCCACATTCACCTGAATCGCCATGCCAGCTTTAATCTTGCCGTCCGGATTCGGTACTTCCACCGTAACCGGATAGCCTTTTGACTGCTGGTTAAGCGGACTGATACTTGTCACTTTTCCGTTCGTATTCAGCTTCAGTGAAGGAATGGAGATACCGACCGACTGATTCATACCGAACAGACCGATTAAGTTCTCCGGCGTGTTAACCACCACTTTCATCGGGTCCAGGTTCGCCAGAACGATAAACGGACTTTGCGGTGAGGAGAAGTCGCCTACCTCTCCGTTTATCGCCCCAATCGTACCGGAAATCGGCGCGGTAACAACCGCGTTATTTAAGTTATCACGCGCAATTCGAAGATTCAGCTCCGCCTGGGCAAGCTGCTGGCGGGCCACTTCTACGCCTTCTCCACCGGCAGCGTTGCTGACCTGCTTCTTGGCGGTGGCAAGTGATGCCTGCGCGTTTTTACGTGACTCTTCCGCACTTTTCTTGGCTGCTTCCGCATTTTTCAACGCGACGCTGGCGTTTTTCAGGCCGATTTGCGCTTCCTGAATGGCGATTTGCGCATTCTTGAGCTGCGTTTGTGCCTGTTCAAGCTGTTGCTTTGTTACTGCCCCCTGATTAAACAGCATCTGCATGCGGTCAGCGTTCGTTTTAGCATCGTTATATGCCTGCTGGGCGCGCTCCATTTGCGCACTGGCCTGTTCTAAACCATTGCGTGCATTGGAAATACCGTTTATGGCCTGTTCATAAGCGCTATTTGCCTGTGAAAGTCCGCTGCTCGCCTGGTTCACTCCCGCCTGTGCCGAATCGACGCCATTTCTTGTCTGTGCCTGGGTCTGAGCAAGCGATGCGCGGGAAAGCGCCACGCTCTGCTGTGCCTGATCTACCGCATTGCGCAGATCTTTATCGTCAAGACGGAACAACACATCACCCGCACGTACTTTTTGTCCGACTTTCACGGAGATTGACGTGACTTTCGCGCTTACTTTCGGCACCACATTGACCAGCTGCGATGCCTGCGTTGTACCTGTCAATGTCCGGCCCTTATCCAGAGATCCGGTAAAAGCGGCCGCCACCTCCACCGGAACCGTTTTGACCTGGACGGGAGCGGACGCTTCTTTGCTTTCGCCTATGCCGCAGCCCGCTGCAAGCGCACTGGTTGCCACCAGACCGGCAATCGTCATTCCTATTACCATTTTACGCATTGATTGCTTCTCCTCCTGTTTCCTTCTCTCTGCGCTGTCTCTTCTTCTCACGACGCTCTGTCCGACGTTTTCTCCACTTCTGAATCATGTCATCAAACAACGTGTATACGACCGGAACTAACACAAGGGTAATTAATGTAGAGAATGTCAAACCGAATGCGACGACGACCGCAAGCGGCGCCTGTGCTTCCGAACCTTCCCCGCCGCCGAATGCCAGCGGCAAAATTGCAAGTACGGTGGTGAGCGTAGTCATTAAAATCGGGCGCAAACGGACCGGACCGGCTACTTTAATGGCTTCATCTCTGTCCATCCCTTCCTTACGCAGCGTATTTACATAATCAATTAATACAATCGCGTTGTTTACGACAATTCCTACAAGCAAAATGCAACCCATTAACGACGTTACGCTAAGTGGATAACCGGTAACCAAGAGACCGATAACGACCCCAATCAGCGTAGGCGGAATGGAGAACATAATAACAAACGGATAGAACAGCGACTCAAACTGACTTGCCATAACCATGTACACAAGCACAATGGCAAGCGCAATGGCAAGACCTAAGCTGGAGAACGATTCAGCCATTTCTTTCGCCTGGCCGCCTGTTTCAATGAAATAGCCTTCCGGCAAATTCAATTCGGCCAGCTTAGCACTAATCTCCTGATTGACTACGTTCAGAGGGCGGCCGACAATATCCCCGGTCACGCTCACCTGGCGCGTCTGATTCGTACGGTTGATTTGCTGCGGGGTGATTTCCTTCGTAATCGTCGCTACCTGTCCGACTGCTACCTGTGCCCCGCTCGGTGTTGACAGCATTAAACTCTCAATATTGTTCATCTCGGATTTGAAGTTGTCCGGGAATTTCACACGCACATCAATTTCATCGTCACCCGTGCGGAAACGGGTTGCAATTTGACCATCAAAGGCTGTGCGTACCGCAGAGATAACCTGATTGGTGGTAATCCCATACTGTGCGGCCATGTTGCTATCGACTTTCAACTGGAACTGCTCCACTCCATCTTCAAGCGAAGAGACAACATTGCGAGTGCCTTCCACTTCTTTCACCATAGTTTTAATGGTCTCGCTAATGTCGGCCAGCACATTCATATCATCGCCGCGAATCGCAATATCAATGGGCGATCCCGCAGGAGCACCGCTGGTATCAGAAATATCTACTACGATATCCGCTCCGGCAATACCGCTCACTTTTGCTCGGAGCTCCTCTACTACTTGCTCTGTTGAGCGTTCCCGCTCCTCTTTCGGCACCAGCTTTAATTGGACAGATGCCATATGAGTTAGTTCCGTCTGGACAATCGCAGCTCCACCGGCGCGTCCTATGGACGTATAGATAATATCCTTCTCCGGGACCTGTTTTACAAACGCTTCTACTTGCTGGACAATTTTCTCTGTTTCTTCCAGTTTAGAGCCTGCAGGAAGCTCTATGTTGACCGATATTTGACCCTGATCAAACGTGCTAATGAATTCTTTGCCAATGAGCGGGGATACAAATACGCCGATTGTGACCACCATGGCGGCAAGCGTTGATACAATGACGGTTTTGCGGTGGGTAAGCGCCCAGCGAATCAGACGTCCATACCCTTCACTGACGCGGTGAAAGCCTTTTTGGAACAGCACCATCGGCGTCTTTTTCTTAGAGCGCAGATAGTCTTCCACCTCATGCGGAGGCTCTTTCAACAGCTTCGAAGACATCATTGGCACCAGTGTAATCGATGCAAGCAGCGCAGCAATGTGCGAGAATACCACAGTAAGCGCCAGCGGTCCGAACAGTTGCGCCGCCAGACCTTCTACGAATACAATCGGCAGGAATACGCAGATTTGCGCTAACGCTGATGCCATAACGGCAGTGCCCACTTCTTTCGTTCCTACGATGGAGGCCACTGTAATATCGTGTCCGGCCTGCCGTTTTCGATAAATGCTTTCCAATACTACAACGGCAAAGTCCACCAGTGAACCAAGCCCCAGCGTTAAACCGGCCAGCGAGATTAAGTTAATCGTCTGTCCGCCAAAATACATAAGCGCAAACGTAGCGATTACAGAAATCGGAATGACAATAGCGACAACCAACATAGCTCGAAAGCTATGCAGGAACAGATATAAAATAATGACGGCAAAAAGGCCACCAACAATGGCGTGCTCTGCAACCGTAAAGATAGAATCTTTTACGAAGATGGAGGTATCCATAATCGTAGAAATCTTCACGCCCTGCGGCAATAGGGGCTTAATCTCTTCCAGTTCCGCCTTCACGGCATCGGCCACCTCTACCGTATTGGCGCCCGAGGCTTTGGTAACTTCCAGACCAAGGCTGGGTTGATTGTTCACGGTTGCTTTCTGGGTAATTTTCTTATATCCGTCCGTTACCGTAAGCAAGTCCGCCAATTGAATCGTTCCGCCCTGCGGCAGCGCAACCGGTGTGGCACCGATATCCTGCGGACTGTCGAATTCTCCTGTAACTTTAATACTGATATTACGATCGCCTTCCGTCACACTTCCCGCCGTACCCGCCAGGTTGCGCGCATTCAGGCTCTGTGTAATTTGTTCTATCGTCAATCCGTATGTATTGAGGGCATCCGGATTTATTGTTAGTTGAATTTCACGCGTTTTTCCGCCGGAAATTCCAAGAGAGGCGACACCGTCCACCCGCTCAATACGCGGCTGTATGATATCTTCAGCAATCTTGTTTAACTCGACGACATCCATCGGACCTGATACGGCCAGTGACAGTATCGGCATACTATTCGGGTCAAACTTCATAACCCGAGGCGAACCTGCGTTGTCCGGCAGACTGTTGCGCACCAAGTCTACTTTCTCCCGCATGTCCAGTGCCGCCTGATCCATATCAGTACCCCAATTGAATTGGGCAATTACCTGTGAAGCTCCGTTAATGGAAACCGAACTAATGGTTTTAATATTACTAACCGTTCCGATCGCACCCTCAAGCGGCTTTGAGATGAGGTTTTCCACCTCCTCCGGCGCGGCTCCTTCATAGCTGGTCACGACAACCGCTACCGGAATATTGAGTTCTGGATATAAATCCACTTTCAACTTCGGCAGCGAAATGATACCAAATAGGACAACCGCCACGATCAGCATTACAATGGTGACCGGCTTTTTCACCGACCATTCAGCTGCTTTCACCCTGCTATCTCCCCTTCTTCTTCCGTATCGTTGCTACTGTCTAGCCCTTTAGATTCTACGACAATAGTAAAAAAGAGTTTCGTTTTTACGTTATAAACAGTATTTTTCCGTGAATCCATGTTCATTTTAAACGATTTTAGAGAAAAATCAAGCAACAATTTCAGGACATGGCGTACTCAACAAAAAAAACCCCAAAAGACTACCTTTTGAGGTTTCTCGTATATCCGTGCAAGGCTTTGATTTTGCCGAAGACGCTCTCCACATTCTGCATGAAATTCTGCACATCCCGCATGGATTCGGCGATTTGATGCGCCATAACTTTACGCTGGACCGGCTTTGGCTGCTTGCTCTTCTCCCATTCCTGCACAATCAGCTCGTAATTGCGCTGCCGGGCCAGATTCCGTACTTTCTGACGTTGTGACCTCGCCCACGTCGCAAACTCCGGGTGTTGCCTCGCAAACCGTTTTAACTCTTTCTTGGTCATCGCTTCACCTTCTTTGCTTGCGTGCTTCTTTTATATCGTACGCAGCAGGCGGGCAGGAAGGAAGAGGGGCAAATGCCCATTCATGCGGTTATACGAAAAAGCTGCGTTCTGCGGCCTCAAGTTGGTTCTCAATCATGACAATGTCGCGTTCAATATCTTCGATGTCTTGCTCAAGCAATTCTTTGAGACGTCTTTTCTCCTTTAACAGTTTACGCATTTGTTCAAGCCTTTCCTTCATGTCAAACACACCCAGGTACATGGCAATCCCCTCCACTTCTTCATTCACACCTTTATATCTATATGCACAAATAGAGAAAATAGAAGCGGCCATGACAAAAATAACTATTCCATCGCGGTTCCGTTGATGATAGACACCGGCATCGCGTCTCAGGGGGCGGGATGCCAGCGCCAGAAGATCGATACGATTCACTTGATCCAAAAAACAGGGCCATCTTTTCCCCATCGTTATCAGGAAAAGATGGCCGCATAAGCGAAACGCGTTATATCTAGACGTTTTCGTCCTCTCTTAACGTACCCAGCTGTGCACGATCGGATAGTGAAACGGTTTCTCCGCCAGCGCCCGGATGATTCCTTTGATTGGATAGTAAATCGCAATAATGGAGAAAATCGGTACAAGGATAAATCCGATGAGCACAATCATCAAAAATGACGAAATCGCGATTACCGCCCCCATCATAATGTGAAACAGCAATGCCTCCATTGCTTTCTCTTTTACATATGGATGATCGGACAGAAAATAAAACACCAGCGGTACGAGCACGGGCGCAAAAAACGTACTTCCGTGTATAATGATACAAGCCGGTTTCGGGTTCATTCGCTTGACCTCCTTCTTACATCTTTTTACACCAGTTTCATACGTATTAGCTACAAGGATGTTTCAATTTTATCCAATCTGCATTAAAATGTAAGTACCTCAAACTCATCCTCAGGAGGAATGAAAATGATTACATGTGAAACCTGTGGAAAAACCAGTCAGGGGCAGGAAATCGGCAAGCATTGGATTTGTGGGGATTGCAGGGTGGACGAAGCGGTGGAAACGCAAGAAGTACAGGCAGAACAGATAGACAACAGAGGAAATGTACATTAAAAAGGAGACAGACGAAAGACGGTCACACGACACACACAAAACCTCCATGGCTCTCCAGCCGCAAGCCCTGCCATGAAAATGAAGGGAAGGGCGGCTGACTTTTGAGGT
>NZ_DFMZ01000044.1:2134-9732 GCF_002375825.1 Aneurinibacillus sp. UBA3580 | reverse complement strand
AGAGGAAAGAATGAGGAGAGGATTATCATGTAGAAAAAGGCGAAGGCCTTTTTCTCCCCTGGATCTTATTTCCTCTTCCCTTTCCTTCTTTTCTCATGATTTTCACAAAAAAAAAGGAGCCCGACGCACAGCCGGGCTCTTACCATTATTCAAACAACCGCAGTTTATGGATTCGCTCCGCCGCTTCCGCAAGGCGCGGCTCATCCACGAGCAGACCAACCCGCACATAACCTTCGCCCTGCACGCCGAAGCCAACCCCCGGCGCGACCGCTACCTGTGCCTCATCCAGCAAAAAATCTGCGAAGGAAGCTGAGGAATAGCCCGCAGGCACCGGCAGCCAGGCAAAGAACGATCCCGGTGTCGGCCGCGCCTTCCAACCGATACGATGCAGTGCCCCGTACAGCGTGTTACGACGTGATTCATACATCGCGCACAGGTCATATACGCACTGCTGAGATGCTGTCAGCGCTTCGACAGACGCCATCTGGATCGCACCGAATAAACTGACAAAATAATGGTCCTGATACAGGTTAATCAGGCGTACCACGTCTGCATTGCCGAGCGCAAAACCGACGCGCCAGCCGGCCATATTATATGTCTTTGACAAGGTATAGACTTCGATGCCGACATCTTTGGCATCCGGATGGGACAGGAAGCTGGGTGGTGTTACGCCATCAAATCCGATTGCCCCATATGCGTAATCGTGAATCAGCAAAATCTCATGGTCACGGCAGAATTTCACCGCTGCCTCGATGAACGCAGGTGTCGCCACCGCACCGGTCGGGTTGTTCGGATAATTAAGAAACATCATTTTCGCCCGCCGCGCCACATCCGGTGAAATCTGTGAAAAGTCCGGAAGAAACTCATTCTCTTCGCGGAGCGGCATCATCTCCATCACGCCTCCGGCCATCGCCACACCCGACCAGTAATCCGGATATCCAGGGTCCGGTACAAGGCAAACGTCACCCGGGTTCAGGAAGATATTGCTGAGTTCGACCAGCCCGGTCTTGCCGCCGAACAGAATGGCAACCTCCGTATCCGGGTCCAGTGTCACGCCGCGCTCCTGTTTGTACCAGTGTGCGATCGCCGCTTTCAGCTCCCGGCGTCCCTGGAACGGTGAATATTTGTGGTTGAGCGGGTTTTCCGCCTCACGCTTTAGCGCGTCCACAATATGAGCCGGGGTAGGTTTGTCAGGATTGCCCTGCCCCAGGTTAATTACATCGTATCCCGCTTCGATTTTTCTCTGCACTTTGCCCGCAAGTCCGGAAAAAAACTGATCCGGCAGGCGGTTCATCGCATCTGACGGCTGAAATTTCAACGCTTTCACTGCCCTGCTCCCCTTTTTTTGTGAAAATCATGAGGAAAGAGGAGAAGAGGAAATAAGATCCAGAGAAGAAAAAGGCCGTCGCCTTTTTCTACATGATAATCCTGTCCTCATTCTTCCCTCTCTTTCTGTAAATATCCGTTACATATGCCCCTGTTAATCCTTGCGCATGGAACGCGCAATTCGGTTACCCAACGTTTGCAGCAGCTGCACCAGCATAATCAGGATAATGACGGTAATAATCATCACGAGCGTTTCCCAGCGCTGGAATCCGTAGCGGTACGCCAGGTTACCGAGGCCGCCTGCACCAATGATCCCCGCCATTGCGGTGGCGTCAATCAAACCGATAATGGCAATCGTAAGCGACAAAACAAGTGCCGGCCGTGCCTCTTTCAGCATGACGTTAAAAATAATCTGGCGACGGGTCGCACCCATTGCCTGGAACGCTTCAATCAGCCCGGCGTCCACTTCAAGCAGCGCCGATTCCATCAGGCGGGCAATATACGGCGACACATACACGACTAGCGGTACGATGGCGCCTTCTACGCCGATAAACGTCCCGACAACAAGCTTCGTGAACGGAATTAATGCAAACAGCAGGATGATAAACGGCACCGAACGAATAATATTGATAACTGTGCTTACAATCTGATAGAATACCGGCTGTTCAAAAATGTGGCCCGGCCGCGTAATGACGAGCAATACGCCGAGCGGAATTCCAATTAATGTACCAAGAAAGATGGACCAGCCCACCATATACAGCGTTTCCTGCAGTGCGGGCAAATACAGATCCCAATGCGGATCCATTCCGTTAAACATGGTGTATCACCTCCGCGCGGACTCCTCGTTCATTCACATACTTTAATGCCGCATCAAGCACTGCGGCCTCCCCGGTCAGCGAAATCACCAGGTAGCCGAACGTCGTATCTTTTATCTGCGTAATGTGGCCAAACAGAATATTCGGTTTCAAATGATATTTCTCCGTCAGCTCCGCAAGCACTGGGTGCCCCGTGCTCTCTCCAATGAATGTCAAGCGCACAATCCGGCTGCCCGGTACGTGCTGCATACGCTCGAGAAAGCCTTCCGGCAATTGATCATCAAAAATATTGCGAATAAAGTTTCTCGTTGTTGCGGTCTTCGGGCTGGAGAAAATATCAAGCACGGATCCCATTTCGACGATTTGTCCTTCTTCCATTACTGCCACGCGATCACAAATCTTTTTCACGACATGCATTTCGTGCGTAATCAGCATAATGGTCAGATTGTATTGCTTGTTAATGTCGAGCAGCAAATCAAGAATCGACTCGGTCGTCTGCGGGTCAAGCGCCGAAGTCGCCTCGTCGCACAACAAAATTTCCGGGTCGTTCGCCAGTGCCCGTGCAATGGCGACACGCTGCTTCTGTCCCCCCGATAATTGGGACGGATACGCCTGGGCACGATTGGATAGACCTACGACTTCAAGCAGCTCGCTTACTTTCTTCCGAATTACTTCTTTCGGTGCCTTGTTCAGCTTAAGCGGTGCGGCCACATTATCAAAAACCGTAGCGGACGACAGCAGGTTGAAGTGCTGAAAAATCATGCCGATTTTACGACGCGCTTTACGCAGTTCGTCTGTGGACAGTTTGGTTAAATCCGTACCGTTTACAATCACTTCCCCCGAAGTCGGACGTTCCAACAGGTTAATGCAGCGAATCAATGAACTTTTTCCGGCGCCGCTGAACCCGATGACGCCGAAAATTTCGCCTTTTTCGATTTCAAAGTTGGCGTTTTTAATTGCGTGCACGGCCGTACTGCCGCTGCCGTACACTTTTTCCAGATTGCGGACTGAAATCAACGTGTTCCCTCCTTAAACGTTCGATGCTTGTCTTCATACGAAAAAGCCCCTTTTGCACAGACAAAAGAGGGCACCGCATTCTCTCTTATCTAAAGTTGATACATCAAGTAAAATTTATATTTTACACTATTCATGCGCCGTCCTTTGCTTTCAAGGCGCCGGTGTGTCCAAGCACAATAAATAATTTAATCTATTTGTACAACATAAGTCAAATAAAAAATACCCGGCAATCCGCCGGGTCAACCCTTATTTTCCCTGCCTTTTTTATTTTCCATTCTCTCAAAGAATTTCCTGATTGCTCATGACCGTCTTGTTGATTAACGACACGATGACTTCCGGTTCTGTTTTCTCGTCCGGACATGCTATTCTTATGATGTCTCCTACGTTGTACCATTTATGTTTAAAAGCGATGCTGCGGGACTTTTGCAATGCAGAAAGCAGTCCCTCCCCGTCCGACAACTCAATGACATACTCATCCCCATCTTCATCCAAGAACGTAATCCTCATACGCACCTCCCCCTACTATTACATTACATCAAATACCGCTGTTTTTCTTCCGGTAAAAAAGACGCAATTTTCCCGCTTTTACCTGTATTTTTCCTTACCTGCTGTATCGAAACACAAAAAACCGGACAGCATCGCGGCTGTCCGGCAGGTACCTCAAAGGAAGATGATTACTCGTTGTCAGGCATTAAAGAAACCGGTCGTTGCGGTAAGAAGGTAGAAATGGCATGCTTGTATACTAACTGCTGCTTTCCTTCTGTATCAATTACAACAGTAAAGTTGTCGAATGCTTTCACAAGTCCGCGCAGTTGAAAACCATTTACGAGGTAAATGGTGACAGGGACATTTTCCTTGCGCAGGTGGTTTAAGAACGTATCTTGGATGTTGATGGTATTTGCCATGGTAATACCTCCTATATTTATCTTTAAATAATTTTTTTATTATATTCGTCACTTATTCGAACTTTCCTGCCACCGTCTCATAAATTGCTTCATATGTAGACATAAGAGCATCTTTATGTATCGGCGTTACATCGAACCAGACAATATCCTTCATGGCGCGGAACCAGGTAAGCTGACGTTTGGCAAAATTACGGGTTCGCTTTTTTACCAATTCAATGGCTTCCTCACGTGTCGTGCGACCTTCAAGATACTCAATAATCTCTTTGTATCCGAGCGCCTTCATTGACCGCAAAGAGGCATCATAACCTTTGGCAAGCAGCCCTTCCACCTCTTCAATCAATCCTTCCGCAATCATCAAATCGACGCGACGATTGATTCGTTCATACAATCGTGCCCGATCCATCGTCAGGCCGAGCAGCAACAAATCATATGGCGATTCTTCGCTCCGTGCCTGATACTGCGACATCGGCGTGCCGGTAACATGGTACACTTCAAGTGCCCGGATAATCCGTTTTACATCGTTGGGGTGTAGCCTATCGGCTGTTTCCGGATCGATGGCAGCGAGCCTTGCGTGCAGCGCCTCTCTGCCATGCGTCTCGGAGAATGCCATCAATTCTTGACGATAGGCTTTGTCTTCGCCAGCCGAAGAGAAGCGATAATCATAGAGTACGGACTGAACATACAATCCTGTACCGCCTACCATTATCGGCAATTTGCCCCGTGCGTTAATGCGTGCGATAAGATCGGCGCACAGGCGTTGAAATTCAGCCACTGTTACCTCTTCGTCCGGATCGCGAATATCGATTAAATGATGCGGAACTTCCGCCCTTTCCTCTTCCGTCGCTTTCGCTGTACCAATATCCATGCCCCGGTAAAACTGCATGGAGTCGCCGGAGATAATCTCTCCCCTGAATCGCCGCGCAAGCTCCAGGCTAAGCGCGGTCTTCCCCACTGAAGTCGGACCGACAATCGCAAGCACCCGCTGTTGTCTATAGCTCATCTGACTTCGCCTCCGACCTCGATAATTCCATATGTAAAAGAACGTTCGATTTTCCGGATGCGCGTAAATCCTAAGCGCGCAAAGTCTGGACTCTCCCGGTGGTTTTTCATTACGACGCGCCGGCAGGCCACCCGTTTCGCCTCTTCCACCGCTTCTGCCGCCACCATCTCATAATTGGCAAACGGACGAAGCGGCGCTATGCTCTCGGAAGATTCAATCGCTTGAAAAAACATTGGGTCGAAATAGACAATATCAAAACTATTATTTTCACATTGACGCAAAAAAGTCAAATGATGGATAGGCTTCACTTCGATACGACGCATGGCTTCCACCGCTTCGGACAGAGGGCTTTCGTACCGTTTCAGCCCATCCCCGACGACAACGGATAGAGCGCACTCTGATTCCAGTCCCACCACGCGCCCCCCCTGCCCTACGACAAACGATGCAACTATCGAATCGGATCCGAGGCCAAGCGTACAATCAAGAAATGCATCGCCTGCTTGAAGTCCACAAGCCTGAACCATTACATCAGTATCACCGGCCATCAACCTTTTTATACGAAGCATGGCCATACCCGGGTGGAAAAAGAACGGCTCCCCGGAGCCTTTACTGTATGCCTTAATTCCACCGTCAGTAACAACAAGAACACGCTCGTCTATTTCATGCAGGCGGGCGATAGACATTTTTCTACGTTCAACAAACTGTACACCAAGGTTGTGCGCAAGCGCTTTAGCCTGCTTTTGCACTTCAGTCGGTGCTTCATGCCGTGTAGTTACTATCACTGTTCTCTCTCACTCGTTCCCTTGACTGTGTCTTTTATAGATAACAAACTTCATCATACCCTATTTTTTCTGCAAAAGGAACCGACTTATTTTGCGGTCGGCGGTGCCTGCAGCACCGCTTTGCTGCCGCGGTAGCCGCGGCTGTTAAGAAAGAAAAAACGGGTCGGAAGCGAAGAAGAGCGGATAATCCACCGGGCGACGCGCTTGACCGTCGGGTGGCGCTGTACTTTGCCGTCGGACAAATACAGCCCCAGCAGTCCGTCCACGATCATGCTGTGAAACTTTCGGTCCGGCAGCAGTTGAATATGTTTTTTGGCTTCCTGCACAATATAGTGAATCCGTTCATAAATGATCTTGTCACTCTCATAGTAAGCAATAAAATTTAAGTCACCGCCCACTTCATCTTCTTCGAGATCGATTAAATAGTCAAGCAGAATATGCAAGGAACAAATCCACGGAAAATACGCCTGTCTCAGCAGCGTAACCCGTTTCGGTGATACGTCCGGGTACGATGCAATCTGAAACATATGAAACAAGGCCAGCGTAGAGCCGGTAGCGGCCGCAAACTCGTTCCAGAACAGGTGCGGTGCTTTCTGCTTATGTTCTTGCCACCAGGCAAGCAGGCGCACTTCCCGCTCTTCTTTGACCACATGCTTATGCACCTGCAGATCACAATACAGTGATACCAATTCGCACACGTCATCCCGGACAAGATCATAGCCCGGAAGCTTGCGGATTTCTGTGTGGCAGACGGCTACTAACGCCTTTAAATAACCGCCGTCGTCTTTTTCCTTATTAAATTCATAATAATCTATCAACGAGAAAGTACCGGACACCGCATCCCGCATGGCCTGGTGCAGTCGATCAAAGTTTTGCGCACCGAGCGTTGTCGATCGGTCACATAGATTGTCCAAATAATCACTAATCGTCTGATACGCTACGATAAGCCGAACAAGCGAATCTTTCCATTCCATATGTGCGGCCGCATAGACCGATCCGCCTTCGCAGTGAAACAATTTATTGCTAATACTGTCAAGCGCCTGCTTGCGCAGTTCCGGATCGGGAATTCGTTCGGCACGCTTGCGCCAGCGCTCCACTTCCGCACGGACAGCGGGAAAGATATGCCGATATAAGCGATACATTAAACGCAATGGTCCTCTCGGATACAAGCGGTTCACCACTTTCTGCCAAAATTACTCTATCCCTTCTATTGTAACCCTATCCGCCCTCTTTTCTACATTTTGCCCCCAAATTCTTCATATGGGAAGGCATAAAACTGTGAAAAACGTGAAAGCAAAACCCGAAAAAACAGAAAAAAGAACCGCACTATCTATACGGTTCTTTCCTTATTTTCCGTCTGCTTACACTTGATTTCCCGGGTTTAAATTGTTCTGCAGCAATCCTTGTACTTCAAAGATCTGCTCGGGAGTTGCCTGCGGCACCATATAATAGCCGCTCTGCTGCATGTTTTCAAAGATGTGCTGCTGGTGCGTAATGGCGGTTTCCAGACAGCGCTGATAAATCGCACGCAGTTCGTCGTGGCTTGTCTCCAGCAATGAATTGGCAATGCTGCGGCAGCGGCCTTTTTCCAATTCGAGACACAACTGCATCATCTCACGATCCGTCAGTCCACGTCCTTCTATATTGTTTGGCATAGTATTCCTCCTTTTTCTGTGAAAATTGTGAGAAAAGAAGGAAGGGAAGGAGGAAATAAGATCCAAGGGAGAAAAAGGCATTCGCCTTTTTCTACATT
>NZ_DFMZ01000044.1:0-1981 GCF_002375825.1 Aneurinibacillus sp. UBA3580 | reverse complement strand
CCCCAAAAGTCAGCCGCCCTTCCTTTTCATGGCAGGGCTTGTAGTTAATTGGCCATGGTGGTTTTCTACTGTACACGATTGGTACGGTTAAAATATCGGGATAGCTCTCCGACACGTAACTGGTGCTGTTCCGCCATCTGCTCAAGCATGCTGCGAATAGCGGCATCCTGGCACTGAGACGCGCACCAGTTCAATGTCTTGCCCGTAATCTGCTCGGCCCGCAATTCGTCCTCAATCATCATCAGCTCTCTCACCGTAATTTGATTCATCTCACTCCACCTCCCCTGTCTCCCGTCTGGTTATTCTTTCGTAGTATTTTCCATTTTTACTATTGTATACACATGTTTGTGGCTCTTCGATCGGACCGGCAAAACATCCGGGTATCTCGAAGAGGGAGACAGTTGCCGGTCTTTTTCTCCCTTCGGGCCCCACGCTCCACACGGATACACTTTCCTATACTAACGAAAAGCCAGCGCCCGCAGGCCCTGGCTTTTTGTTTTTCTTATTTTACCATCATACTCTGGAAAAATTCGTCGCCCAGCATGTTCTCTCTGAGTGTAGGGCAATTGTTTTCTGCACACTGGATTGTCCAACCAGCCACTTTGGTTCCGCAGATCACCGCTTCTTCCAGCGGCAAACCGCGCACCAGACCCATTACCGTACCGGAAAAAAACGCATCGCCAGCACCCGAAGAATCTATCATCCGAACCGGGAACACAGGTTGGTGTCCGGCTCGTCCGCTGCGGCTGTCATAATACACAGCGCCTTTTTCCCCCAGTGTCACGACGATAGATACAAGGCCTGTACGCCTGGTAAAGTCGGCCAGCGCTTCCAATTGTTCTGCCGTCTCCATCAAGGTAAAGTCACGTGCCATAAACATATCGGCCTCGAAGTTGTTACAAATAAAGCACTCCAGACCATCCAGCAAATCGGGATGTTTTATGATTACCTCAAGGTTGCCGGGGATGCCGTAGACCGGACGCTCGTACTGCTTTGCAAGCTCAAGCGTCCGGCGAGCGATTGTTTCGTTTAAGTCAAGCTCCAGCACCACATGCGACGACATGCGGACAACTTCTTCCCCCTTTGTCTTGATCACCGTTTCCAGTACATCCAGAATCGGCATCTGGGAAATGGAGCCGGCCAGATTTCCGTTCTCATCCAAAATTGCAAGCCACATGCCCATTCCCTGCGCCGGACGGGTCTGTACATACTCTGTGCGAATCGAAGCCGCTTGAAGGCGTGCCATCACTTCCTGCCCGAGGCCAGACTCATCCACCGAGGATACAAAAGCGGTCGGAACATCCAGATTGGCCAGATTCTCCACCACATTACGGCCAACGCCACCATGCACAAACTGTACGCTGCCGATATTTCGCGTATCGGCCTGATAATTCTGTTTCGCGAACCCCTTGCAATCGACAAATATCGTTCCTATTACCGAAACGAATGCTGACATAAACTCAGTCCCCTTTATCCCTGTGTCTTTTTTTCGACACGCGTCCAAAAAAAGGCCGTCCAGGAGACGGCCGAACGCTGTCCGTTTCTCTTTGACGACCCTACTATATTAAGATTCCGTTAAAATTTCAATAAGAAATTATGTAGGAAACACATCTAAACAAACAAGCAGCACCAACACTGCGCTTATCATAACGACAGCCGTTTCCTTGCGGCTGTCCTTCTTTGTACGAATTAACGGAAATTTGACGAGCGGCGGGAACGGATGCAGGTAGCGTACGCCTGCCACCGTCAGCGTGTCAGCGAGCAAATGCGACAGATAGCCGGACGATGCCGCAAGAAAAAGCCCTTTCCACTGCAGGGATGCCTCCGCATAGAACCAGATATAGCCCCATACTGCAAGCGCCCAAACCGTATGCGTATAGGTACGATGGGAAAAATGCGGCACTATGCCGATAAACGCCCCAAGTCCAAGCAGCCAGGCATAATCCGAATGCAGTATCTCATACGGAACCCGGTTCAGCAC
>NZ_DFMZ01000050.1:0-8454 GCF_002375825.1 Aneurinibacillus sp. UBA3580 | reverse complement strand
GCGGCTACCGCCACGTCCGTTAATGTAACATTCAATTTCGATTCCAGCCGTTGTTTAACCCGGATAATAACATCGGCCACAGCCACGACATCATGGATTTGACCGTCCAGCATCGAACGCTCTTCGTGTTCTTCGCGCTCATAGCCGAGAACGGTGAATTTACCGCCGGGGGCAGGTGAAACAAGGAGGCCGACGACGCTGCGCGTGCCGATATCCAGCGCAAATATATGGTTTTTAGTCTCTTCGTACATACCTTGCAACTCCTCCAATAATAAAGCATCTCTCTTTGACGTTTTAGGAACTATGTAAGGTATTCGCGACAGGAGAAGAAATTCCTTTCTCTTATTTTTATAGAAAGGCTGACAAAGCAAAAAGAATAAGTTATAATACACTTTAAATATTTTTTTGAAAATTATTTGAAAAAAGAACAAGAGGTGGAGAGAAGATGAGCAACGAAAAGTTAGAGCAGCTTCGCAGCGATCTCGACGCAGTCAATTTGCAGATTCTGGAGCTGATTAACAGACGAGCTGAGATGGTGCAGGAAATCGGAAAGATAAAGCTGAAGCAGGGAATTAACCGTTTTGACCCTGAGCGCGAACGTCAGATGTTGAACCTCATTATCGAGAACAACAAAGGTCCGTTCGAGGATGGCACAATCCAGCATCTGTTTAAACAAATCTTCAAGGCCTCTCTTGAACTGCAAAAAGACGACAACAGCAAAGCGTTGCTCGTGAGCCGCAAGAAAAAGCAGGAGGATACCGTTGTCACTCTGGGGACCGCACAGGTCGGTGGCGGAGATCCTGTGCTGGTGGCAGGACCATGTTCGGTAGAATCGTATGAACAGGTACGCCAGGTAGGGGAAGCGCTCAAAGCGAACGGTGTTACGCTGCTGCGCGGCGGTGCGTTTAAACCGCGAACATCTCCTTACGATTTCCAGGGCCTCGGTGAAGAGGGCCTGAAAATTCTGCGGCAGGTTGCTGATGAGTTCGGTCTGAAGGTTGTGAGCGAAATCGTAACCCCGGCCGATATCGAAATGGCAACCCGGTATGTCGATGTCATTCAGATTGGTGCGCGCAATATGCAGAACTTCGAGTTGCTTAAAGCGGCGGGCCGAGTGAAGACGCCGGTGCTGCTCAAGCGTGGATTATCCGCTACGATTGAAGAATTTATTTATGCTGCCGAGTATATCGTATCGGGCGGAAATGATCAGGTTATGCTATGTGAGCGCGGTATTCGCACATACGAGAAAGCGACGCGGAATACGCTCGATATCTCTGCCGTTCCGATATTGAAGCAGGAGACACACCTGCCAGTATTTGTCGATGTAACACATTCTACAGGACGCCGCGACATTCTGTTACCGACAGCGAAGGCTGCTTTAGCTGTAGGTGCGGATGGCGTGATGATCGAAGTGCACCCGGACCCGGATGTTGCGCTTTCTGATGCCAAGCAGCAAATCAATATTCCGCAGTTTAACGAATTCGTCTCTAAACTGCGCGAATCCGGCCTCTATAAACAAAGCGTACCAACATTATAGTAGATAAACAACCGCTGGAGAATTCCAGCGGTTTTTGTGTCCGCATCTTCACACATAAAAAACGCAACAAGCGCGCACCCTAAAAACAACATTCTCTATGAAGACAGGGTGACGCATATGCCGCGACAGCATACACAGCCACAAATCATTTTCATCATGCTTCTTACGATATTGTTTGCCGTTGCCGGGTGCGGCGGACAGAAAATCCAAAGTGAACACGGCAAAACGCCGATCGAAGGTCCGATGTCATTCGAACACAAAATCCCAAAGATAACGACGGCTCAGCGTCAGGAGCTATTGAATGCGATCCGGGAAGCGGAGCAAAAAGTACAGCGCGCGACACAGCGCACAAAGATCGCCTATATTAAAAATCAGCCGATCCATACGTACCTCGATTTCACAACTAAAAAACAGATGCACGACTACTATGCCCAAAATTGGAGTGAACAGTTGTCCACACAGCTTACGCATGAAACCATCGATTTAAGCTACTCCATACCGGGTCAGGAATTGGCGACGAATCCGACTTTTCGTCAAATTAGTCCGTTATCCATGAAATTGCCGGAAGCGCGCGTCACATCGTACTACAAAAATACGGCGATTGTCGAATATCTGGGTACGATCGAAACAGGACAGAAATATCGCATTCAATACACAATGATGAAAAACAATGAAAATGAACGCTGGATTATTGCGCACAAAGCGATTAGCCGGGGCGCCGTCGGACCGTATATCGGGAATAAAAGAGAGCGGTGACATGTTTGCAGACAAACCTGTTATACGAAAAAGGTTTGTCTGTTTCTATTTTGTATAAAGTTTGTGTGAATCCGATTGCATACATAGAAAATTTATAATATGATAAGTGAAAAATTATGAAAATGAATGAAAACTCAGTAGTACAGTTCATAAAATTATAGCAGTAGGAGGAATTACGATTGCCAGTTACAATTTATGATGTGGCAAGAGAAGCAGGTGTTTCGATGGCAACCGTTTCTCGTGTCGTAAACGGGAACCCGAATGTGAAACCTTCCACAAGGAAGAAAGTGCTTGCGGCGATTGAGCAGTTGGGTTATCGCCCGAACGCAGTGGCGCGGGGCCTTGCGAGCAAGCGGACAACCACGGTTGGTGTGATTATTCCAGACATTGCAAGTCCGTTTTTTGCGGAGCTAGCGCGCGGAATTGATGATATCGCCAGCATGTATAAATATAATATTATTCTGTGCGATTCAGATGAACGGATTGAACGGGAATTGCATTTGACGAACACGCTGTTAGAAAAGCAAGTGGACGGCATTGTATTCATGGGCCGGGAAATTACCGAGAATCATATGCAGGTGTTTACGACTGCGTCCGTGCCAATCGTACTTGCCGGAACAAAAGATCCGACGGGACAACTTCCGTCCGTAGACATCAGCCATTATGAGGCTGGCTATGATGCAACCAAATATTTAATCGAGAAAGGTCATAAGCGCATCGCCATGGTAACCGGACCGCTTATTGATCCGCTGGCAGGCATGCGCCGTTTTGAAGGGTATAAGAGAGCGCTTGATGAGGCAGGACTGTCTTTTAAAGACAGCTATGTATATAACGGTAATTTCCGCTATGAATCGGGACTGGCAGCAGCGGATCAGTTTATGTCACTGGTCGAGCAGCCGACGGCGATTTTTGCGGCGAGCGACGAGATGGCGGTCGGTGTGATTCATGGAATTCAAGACCGCGGTCTGCGTGTGCCGGAAGATGTAGACGTTATCGGTTTTGATAACATTCGTTTGGCTGAAATGGTACGTCCGCGCCTGACGACGGTAGTACAACCAATGTATGACATCGGGGCTGTAGCGATGCGTCTGCTAACCAAATATATGAACAATGAAAAAGTGGAGAATCATATCGTAATTCTGCCGCACCGTATTGAAGAGCGGCAGTCCACTAAAGCAAGTGCAGAGCGTAAACCGCAGGAAGAAACGGAATAAGGGGAGCAGATATGAGAATCGGAATTATTGGAGCGATGGACGAAGAGATCACGTTGTATAAAGAAGGCATGGATCTTGCGCGTAAGACGCGCAAGACCGGCATTACATACTATGAAGGGCAATGGGAAGGAAAAGAGGTTGTCCTGTGCAAATGCGGTGTCGGCAAAGTAAACGCAAGCGTTTGCACCCAGATTCTTATCGATACCTTTCAGGTAGGTGCCGTTATTTTCACCGGTGTGGCAGGCGCCCTGCACCCGGATTTGGAGATTGGCGATATTGTCGTGGGGACGGATTGTCAGCATCATGATATGGATGTTACGGCGCTTGGTTTCCCGCGTGGAGTTATTCCTTTTACTGATATGTCAGTGTTTCATGCCGATGAGCGGCTGGTCCATGCGGCTGTGCAGGCAAGCGAACAGGTAGCGGAAGGCAAGACGATGACCGGGCGTATTCTCTCAGGCGACCAATTTATCGCCAGCCGTGATACGGTACGGGAATTGTATGAGACGATGGGAGGAATGTGTACGGAGATGGAAGGCGCAGCCGTCGCCCAGGTGTGCGCGATGAATGAAGTGCCGTTTGTTGTCATTCGCTCGATGTCGGATAAGGCAGACGGGTCGGCACACGTGAACTTTCCGGAGTTCACGAAGCTTGCGTCGCAGCGTTCGTATGAAATCGTAAAAAGCATGCTGGCGCATTTGTAGAATACGCAGGCAAAATATAAAGGAGCAGGGGAATGCATGTCCCTGTTCCTTTTTGTATGCGGATAAAAATTATCCCTTTGGACAATATAGAAGTACCTTTTCGATCGTTTTTTTGTTTTTGCTTGTAATTTCTTCGCGGCGTGGAATCGGAGGAAACAGTCCTTCTGGATCAAGAATGGTCGAGGCCAGTTGCACCGGGCTTTCTTCCTGGTATTTTTGAATCCAGGCATTAGGAAGTGGGAGGTTGTCCACAATACGTTGTCCGGATAACTCGGCCCACAGAAGGCTCCAGGCACGTGGTACGACACGCCAGATATCATAGCCGCCGCCCCCGGTCGCAATTAAGCGTCCGTCACATAGCTCGTCCGCCAACTCGCGCGCCAGTTTAGGAATCTCCTGATAAATACGCATCGAAGCAGAGAGATGGGTGAGCGGATCGAATGTGTGCGAATCACACCCGTTTTGCGTTAGAATGACATCCGGCTTAAAACCACGTGCCACAGTAGGCAGGATGCTATAGTAAGCTTCAAGCCAGGAGTCGTCCTCCGTAAACGCATCAAGCGGAACATTAACAGAGAAGCCGTATCCCTGACCGTCACCGCGTTCTGTAATGTTTCCTGTACCTGGAAAAAGATATTTACCTGTCTCATGGAAGGAAAGTGTAAGTACATTCGGATCGTCGTAAAATGCCCACTGCACACCATCGCCATGATGTGCATCCGTATCAATATAGAGAACACGGGCATCATATTCCTTACGCAAATAGGCAATAGCAACCGAACAATCATTATAGATGCAGAAACCGGAAGCCCGGCCGCGGAAGCCGTGGTGCAGCCCGCCAGCCAGATTCACGGCATGGCGGTATTCTCCGGACATGACCAGATCTGCGGCGTGCAGCGTTCCTCCCACAGTTAAGGCCGTAGCTTCATGCATATTAGGAAAGATGGGACAATCTTCCGTTCCTAATCCGAAACTGCTTGCGATGGCAACTTCCCGTTCCGCATGGCCGCACTTTCTGACCACATCAATGTACTGCTGATCATGGACGAGTGCCAGTTCCTCGTCCTTCGCTATGCGGGGCGCTACAATATCGCTATCATCAAGCAGACCCATCATGCGAAGCAAATCCATTGTCATGACGAGTCGCCGTTGGTTAAATGGGTGGTCATCATTAAAGAAGTACTGTAAATATTCGTCGCTATAAATAAAGGCAGTTTTTATCTTCATACTAATCCCTCTGATTCTCTGGGCCATATGATGCGGTAACCGGCCTCTTCAATTTTGGAAACAACGTGGCGCGGGTCGATGGTTTGTACCCTGAACACCAGGTTTTTCTTTCCGAGATGCTGACCGGGCATGACGAGTACGCTGGTGACGTTGCAATTCGCCTCCTTAAAAATGTTTGCGACGTCTGCAAGCAGGCCGGTCCGGTCGTCGACTTCCACTTCGATATGGGAACTTGGGTAGTGGACGCCCATTAATTCAACAAGTGTATGTAGAATGTCGGTTTCTGTAATAATACCTTTCAGTTCGTCATCAACAACAACAGGAAGACAACCGATACGGTTATCATACAACGCAAGAGCGGCTTCTTCCACAAAATCAAGCGGATGAGCACAAATGACGTCCTTGCGCATGATAGAAGACACGGGGGTACTCAGGATTTGTTCATCGTCTGCATGAGGCGCGTTGATAGTGGAAGGGCATGCGTCCCGCACGTCCCGATCAGATATGATTCCTACCAGTTTTCCTTGCACAACAACCGGCAGATGGCGAATCCGGTATTGCTGAACTTTCAAAAGCGCGAGCCGGATTGAATCCGTAGGCCCGACGGTGACAACATTTCGCTTCATAATATCTTCCACAAGCATCGTGCATTTCCCCCTAATTCTTCCCTATTTTATCTATCATTTTATTCCATTTATTTGTCTAATAGTAAAGAATTTTTTAACACATAAATCGATTTTGAAAATGGATGCGATCGAATGCCTGAGCAGATGCAAGCGGCACGCATTTACCGATACGATTCGGCTGAACCGGGCCTTCAATCTGCAGAATACATGCCGGCTTTTCTATTTCCTGATGATACAGCGTTTTTTATGGTTCACTCTTTTCACATCTTACCATGTTGTATCATTTTTCTCTTTTGCAAAAATTATCCTATATTTTCTGTTAAGTTGCCAACAATAAATTTGAAAAACATGTGAACGATTATAATTGATAAAATAACAGATTATTTGATATAATCAAAACTGAGAAAGGGTTTTCAAAACTAAAAAAGAATTACAGTAGTTAGGACCAATTAAAATTAGTGGGAGAGGAGCTATCGTTATGAAAGAAATGATGGACAAGAAAGTACTTCCGGTTGTAGGGAGCGGCTATAATATGCCTTCTTATGAAGAAGCATATAATAACTTTAACTGGGAGGACGTAGAGAAGCAATTTACCTGGTATAAGACAGGCAAGGTCAATATGGCTCACGAAGCAATTGATCGGCACGTAGGCACCTCTCGCGAAAATAAAATAGCGCTTTATTACAGCAGTGCAACACGCGATGAAAAATATACGTTTGCAGAAATGAAAACGCTATCTGATAAATTTGGTAATGTACTGCGTAAGCTGGGAATTGCAAAAGGTGACCGCGTATTTATTTTTATGCCGCGCTCACCTGAGCTTTATGTAAGTCTTCTTGGGACGATTAAAGTGGGTGCTATCGTAGGACCGTTGTTTGAAGCATTCATGGAGGGGGCTGTGCGTGACCGTTTGGAAGATAGCGAAGCGGTAGCTATTGTTACGACACCGGACCTTCTGCCACGGGTACCGGTTGGAGAGCTGCCGGCCCTGAAATACGTGATTCTTGTCGGCGGCGACGGCAACCTGAAAGAAGGTCAGATAAGCTACGAGAAAGAAATGGAACAAGCGTCTGCCGATTTCGAAATCGAGTGGGTAGATCGTGAAGATGGACTTATTCTTCACTATACATCAGGTTCAACAGGAAAGCCGAAAGGAGTCTTCCATGTTCATAACGCGATGATTCAGCACTATCAGACAGCTAAGTGGGTGCTGGATTTACAAGAAGATGATGTCTACTGGTGCACGGCTGACCCGGGCTGGGTAACAGGCACGGCGTATGGCATCTTCGGTCCGTGGTTGAATGGAGCAACCAACGTAGTTCGCGGCGGCCGTTTCAGCCCGCAGGACTGGTATTCCACGGTAGAGAAATATAAAGTAACAGTCTGGTACAGTGCGCCAACTTCATTCCGCATGTTAATGGGTGCGGGAGATGAAGTGGTGAAGCGATATGATTTGTCCAGCCTTCGTCACGTATTGAGTGTAGGTGAGCCGCTGAATCCGGAAGTTGTATACTGGGGAATGAAAGTATTTAACAAGCGGATTCATGATACGTGGTGGATGACGGAGACAGGCGGTCAGCTGATTTGTAACTATCCGAGCATGCCGATCAAACCGGGATCGATGGGAAAACCGTTCCCTGGCATTGTTGCGGCCATTCTCGATGATGAAGGAAACGAGCTGCCGCCGAATCGAATGGGGAATCTGGCTATTAAGGTAGGCTGGCCTTCCATGATGCGCAAAATTTGGAACAACCCGGCCAAGTACGAGGAGTATTTCCGCTTCGAAGGCTGGTATGTGTCCGGAGACTCCGCCTATGTGGATGAAGAAGGCTACTTCTGGTTCCAGGGGCGCGTAGATGATGTGATTATGACGGCAGGAGAGCGGGTTGGTCCGTTCGAGGTTGAGAGCAAATTAGTCGAGCATCCAGCGGTAGCCGAAGCCGGTGTTATCGGTAAACCGGACCCGGTACGTGGTGAAATTATTAAAGCGTTTATCGCGCTCCGCGATGGATATGAGGCTTCGGATGAATTGCTCGAAGAGATTCGTAAGTTTGTAAAAGAGGGATTTGCTGCACATGCAGCGCCGCGTGAGATTGAAGTTCGCGACAAACTGCCGAAAACACGATCCGGTAAGATTATGCGCCGTGTCCTGAAAGCATGGGAGTTGGGCCTGCCGACTGGTGACCTGTCTACGATGGAAGACTAAGAAGAAAGAACGGGAAGGGAAAGAAGGTAAGATTTCCTTGGATCTTCTTTTCTCTTCCTTCTTTTTTTATTTCAGGATTTTCACAAAAAACCACCATGGCGTCTCAGCCGCAACCCCGACATGAAAATGCAGAGAAGAGCGGCTGACTCTTGTGGTACGAAGGAAAAGAGAGGAAAGAATGAGG
>NZ_DFMZ01000026.1:0-13044 GCF_002375825.1 Aneurinibacillus sp. UBA3580 | reverse complement strand
TTCGCCTTTTTCTACATGAAAATCCTCTCCTCATTCTTTCCTCTCTTTTCCTTCGTACCACAAGAGTCAGCCGCTCTTCTCCGCATTTTCATATCGGGGTTGCGGCTGAGACGCCATGGTCGTTTTCTGTGCGATATAGCCAGCTCTGTGCTGTTTTATTCGTGTGTAAGAAATGTGTATACTAACATACAGAAGTAAGAGGATAGGAAGGTAGAGAGCCAAATTATGAATGTGCATGAAATTCTCGAACAGATTAACGAACGCCTGCTGCGGCAACTGGCCGAAGTAAACGGGTGGCCACTTTCGCAAACGGAAGATGCTGCGCTTGCTATAGACGAACTTTCACATTATCTAATCAGTTCCGCTGCGATAGAGCGTACCTGGCTTACGCTGACCGACGAAGAGAAGGAGATGCTGCTGTACTTTTTGTTTCGTGTCGGCCGGGATATCGTTACATACCGGCAGATGGAGGAATATGCCAGATTGGCATCACCGCTTGCTGCCCACAGCGGTTTGACAGGGCTTCGGCGCCGCGGTCTGGTGTATACGCTGCGCCGTTTATGGGGAGAGCTTGCATACTGCCTGCCGGATGATATGGGCACTGCATTTCGAACCTGGCTGCTGTCTCATGCATGGCGTGAACGAGATACTGGTATAGGTATTTTGATTGACGGTTGGGATACGGTATCCGTACCGCTAAGCAGCGTGCTGTTCCGCCTGCTCCAGATACATCGGCACCAACCGATCGCGCTGACGAAAAAAGGGACGATGACAATGAAAACCCGTCGGCTCTGGCATCGTGTCATTCCATATCCTGAAGAAGCGTTTGGATCCGTTGTGTCCGAAGCAACGGGTGAGGAAGGGCCGCGTGATCGTTTTTTACTTGGGTTATTGCTTTCGCTTGGCCTGCTTCGCAAACAGACAGCAGATGGCGTAATGCAGTACACGGTAGACGAGGCGCGGGCGGCGGACATATTCCGTGGCCGGGAAGCTGCGGTGCAGCGCCGTCTCTACCGGGAGGTGAAAGAAAAGTTCAGCCTGCTTCACCCCTGTTATTCTATAATTTTGGATTGGATGGAAGCCTCCCGGGAGAGTGTCTTTTCACTGCAGGCTTTACGGAAGGCAGAATACGACCTGCTACAGGGCACGGTTTTTGCGGGAAAAGACAAGCACTGGGAAACATTCGCAGAAGAGGTGGCTCCGCTGCTTGTGCTGTTCGGTTTTGCTCTAAAGAAAGGAGAAGGAGAGGAGGCTATATACTCCTGGGTTCCGGATCTGTTTACCGCTGAACAGGAACAGGAGATAGGGATGTACACAGGAAGCGGGTACGTCCAGCCCACCTTCGAGGTTTTGCTATTGCCGCATGCACCGTATGAAGTTCGCTGGGAACTTGGTGCATACGCCGGGCTGGAGGAACAGCAGGAAGTGTGGCGGTTCCGCTTGACGCAAGAATCCGTTCAGACGACAGAGAATGAGAAAGAGAACAATCGCCTGCTTAGGCTTTTGGAACAAATCCACCCCGATGTGCCTGTCAATGTCCGGGAACAGTTGAGCCAGTGGCTGTGCGGCGGTTCATATGTAATGCTTGCACGCGTAACAGTGCTGCGCTGTCCTGATACAGAGACTGCTACATGGCTTGCGGCGGACCGCGAGATGGCGGATTGCCTGCTGGAGCGGCTGAACGAACGGGATTTTCTGGTGGAAGAGGAAAAACGAGAAAAATTAGAACAGGCACTCGTACGAAGAAACATAAGGATAAGCGAACAGAAGGCGGCCAGACCAGAAACAGACAAAGCACAAAAAGCGGAAGAAATGATATCCTCTTCCGGCGGGTTAGAAAACGGATATAAAGTCGAATCCATATTTCCGGCTCTCACAGACGTGCTTCCGGAGCTTAAAGAGGTGCCTTCAATATGGTATAAGAACTTCCAGCGTTACCACCACTCTACGCTGCGTAAACTAATGGAATCAGCCCGATCACTCGGAGTTCCATTATCCGCGGAAATCGACGGTCAGCCCGTGGAAAACATACGCATTCTTAATATAAAGGCTGGAGAAGGGCAGTATTGCTTGACATTAGATGTAAGCGGCACAAGAGAAGACGTCCAGCTGGAAGATATCGGCCGAGTCAGGTTGCTTTTCCCTGCGCTTCCTGGCCAGGACTAGGCAGGGGATATGTGACGTGATACAATAATATAGAGGTGAGATTATGTCAAGCCGGATGATGACTTTGTCACCGCTCGATTTTCAAGAGGTCATGGAGCGTGCTTACCGTATCGGCGAGCTGCTTACAGGCTCCGAAGAGATGAAGCGGTATCTGGAGTCCCGCAGAAGGATGGAACAGGACCCGGAAGCCGAGGCGAAGATTGCTTCCTTCAATCGAATGAAGGAAGTGTATGAAGAGGTACAGCGATTCGGGAAGTATCACCCGGATTACAATAAAGTCACGCGTGAAATCCGCCAGAAGAAGCGCGAGATGGAGCAGGTAGCGTCTGTAGCCGCATTCAAAAAGGCCGAAGACGAACTGGATGAATTGCTTTATCGAGTTAGCCGTACGATAGCCGATGCTGTGTCGAAGAGCATTAAAGTACCGAGCAACAATCCATTATATGAGATGATGGGTGGTTGTGGCAGCGGCGGTTGCGGTACGGGGGGCAGTTGCGGCTGTTCTGCGAAATAGTTAGGTACCCCGGTGTGCAGGGCATAGAAGAAGTGAGGCGGCAGGCTGCTCCTTTCGCCGACACAGGGCCGTCTGAGTGATCAGACGGCCCGTTTCTGCCTTGTATACCGAATCTCTTAACCGGAAGTGCAGGGGCTTTAGAGCTGAATTTATAAGTAATAAAGTTGTCACTTCTTCTTACAGACAGGTCCTTGATGATGAATATCACTAATGCTACTATACGAAAAAGGAGAGTCGGAGAATGAGAGAACACCGTGTCGGGCTTGCGGTTTACGTCAAAAACACCAAGGCAGCCCGCAATTTACGCAAGTTTGGCAACATCCACTACATATCCCGTCGTCTGAATTATGTAGCAATGTACACCGCTGCAGATACATTGGACGAGACGATTGAACGCATCTCCCGGCTTGACTTCGTTACAAGAGTAGAGAAATCGCACCGCCATGAAATTCCGGTTCATTATGACAATGCCAGGCCGGATAAGGCAAAAGAGTTCGACTATAAGATGGAAGAATCACAAATTTTATCCATTATACGTGGTGGAGAGCAGAGCAGATAGATTGGGGAGGGGAGAGGCAGCCTGATGAATTGGATGTGGAACATTCCTATTTTCTTGCTTGCTACAGGAGTACTTGGCTTTATTATGTATATCGTATTGAGTGACGACCAGAAAAAAACGCATTAATTTCGGAAGTCAGCAACCTAAACAAGGGTTGCTTTTTTGTTTAGATTAGCCGAGATACAAAGAGAGAAAAGAGAAATGGATGAGGGGATTATGCAGAATCATATCAAGAGTAAGCTTCGCTTTGTTTCCCTAAGCGTAATTACGTTGACGTACTTTTTTGTGCAGCATCATTCCACTTTTTCGTCCGTGGTATTCTGGGGATTAACACTGACAGGTTGGATGATTGGGGTTGTCGTCTATACCTGGAAAGGCAAAAAGGCGGAAATGTTTCTCGCTTCAAAAGAGCAGATGCTTCGCGTACTGGACTTTATTTTTGTTCTGGGATATATGTGGGTTACCGGCGGGGTAGATGAGAGCCCGTATTTAATTCTAATTTATCTTGGCATTGCTTCCGTTGGATTATATGACGAGAAGCGAGTTGGGGTGCTGTATTCGTTTTTGGCGGTCATTGTGTTAATTGTTTATGATTGCGGATATACCTACATATATGAAGGGCAATGGCGCACGTCTACGAATGCGCTGTCGCATATTTTTATGCTTCCTGTGTTTGGTGTAATGGCAAATTTACTCATCTCGCATTTTCAACGGATAAAGAAAGAAGAGCAAATCGTGCTGGATGAGCTGGTGACAAGCCTGGCAAAGGCTATCGGAAGCAAGGATTCTTATACGCTCGGCCATTCGACGCGCGTGCAATTGTATTCGCTTGCTCTGGGAAAAGAGCTGGGACTAAACCAGGATGACATGTTTACGCTCAAATATGGCGCGCTGCTGCATGATATCGGAAAAATCCATATTCCTTCTACGGTATTGAACAAGACGGGAAAACTGACCGAGGAAGAATGGCTTGAATTGAAGGGCCATTCCCTTGAAGGAGCGCGTATCGTCGGCGGGCTGAAAAAGTTGAAGGGCGTACGCGATATCATTTTATACCATCATGAGAAATACAACGGACAAGGGTATCCGCACGGACTAAAAGGCGAGGAAATTCCTCTTTTGGCGGCGATCGTAAATGTCGCCGACTCATTTGACGCCATGACGTCTTCCCGTTCTTATAATACACCGAAATCGATCGAGGAAGGAATGGCGGAAATTAAGCGCTGCACCGGCACACAATTCCATCCGAAGGTTGCAGAAGCTGCACTTTCTCTCTATCAAAGGGGGAGATGGCCGCAGCCCAAGCAGGCAGCGCGCTGCGAAAATGAAGAATTTGCGTATGAGCGGGATGAAGAAGAAATATAAAAATGTGGAAAAAGTGCAAATGTGCTGAAATTGTTACAATTTACCTTCTGACTTGCTAACATGGGAAAAGTTTTGGTTGTACAATAAAAGTGTACAGAAAAACCTGCAGCGAGGAGGAAGAAGAAATGTTTAAGAAGATTCTGGTAGCGATCGACGGTTCGGAGATGAGCGACAAGGCGCTGGAAGCCGCATTATCTATCGCGAAAGAACAAGGGGCGAAAGTCAGCCTGCTGCATGTAGGAAAAGAAGTTGTTGTGCCGCCCTACATGGTTGGGGAAATGGTGTATATCTCCAGGGAATACGACATTGATTTTGATGAGGCGATGAAGAAAGAAGGCGAAGAATTGCTTGGGCAGGCGAAAGCCAAAGCGGAAAAACAGGGGATCGAGACGGAGACGATTTACGTTAAAGGAGATCCGGCTCGCCAAATCGTCGAACAGGCGGAAGAAAATGGATACCAGCTCATCGTCATCGGCAGCCGTGGTTTAAGCGGATTCAAAGAATTGATGCTTGGAAGCGTTAGCCATAAGGTTTCACAATTGGCAAATTGTCCGGTTTTAATCGTAAAATAGCATAGAATGCAGATAGGAAACCGTACCGGTTGGGTGCGGTTTCTTTTTTGTGGTATAGGAAAGTATATTTCGCTTTACAGTGATAAAGCAAAATACGTGAGTTTTTCTCATTATAGTTTAGCAAAAAACAATTTGATAATTGGTAAAATATGGTATAATTTGAAGAAAGGAGGGAAAAATATGGTTGAGGATGTTACCGGATATGTTACAGAGCTCATTCAGAGAGGGATTCGATACGGTGCAAGCGATATTCATCTTGAGCCGACAGCGGAAGGAATTGTCATCCGATTTCGCCTGGACGGGTATTTGCAGGAAATTGAAGAGAAAGAAGAAGGATGGGGACCGCCGCTCGTTTCTCGTATCAAGCTTATGAGCGGGATGGATATCGGGGAAAGGAGGCTGCCCCAAGACGGAGGATTTGCCTTTCAGGTCGGCAAGGGGGAAGAATATCGCTCCATTGACATACGTGTTGCGACTTTGCCCACCATCCACGGCGAGAAAGTTGTGCTCCGCCTGCTGCCGCATGAGACGAAATACCAGTCACTTGCTTCGCTTGGCATGAACGGAGAGAACGTTTTTCGGGTACGCGAGATGCTTGCGAAAGCACAGGGCATGATTCTCATTGCCGGCCCGACCGGCAGCGGCAAAACAACGACGATGTATACGATGCTCCATGAGCTTAAACGGCACGGCCGCAATATCGTATCGCTAGAGCAGCCGGTTGAATACCGGATTCCAGGCATTAATCAGGTGCAAATTCATCCGCGTGCCGGACTGTCGTTTCATGAAGGGCTTAGAGCGGTCCTGCGCCAGGACCCGGATGTGATTCTTGTCGGTGAAATCAGGGACAAGCCAACGGCAGAAGTGGCGGTGCGTGCCGCGCTTACCGGCCATCTTCTCATCTCAACGATTCATACGCTGGATGCGGTAGGCACAGTGCTTCGTTTGTTGGATATGGGAATTGAACCGTACCTGGTCAGCTCTGCGCTCACCGGCGTTATCGCGCAGCGGCTCATCCGCAAACGGTGCCATCATTGCTACGGACGGAATGCGGAATGCGCAGCCTGTCATGGTACCGGGTTTCGCGGACGGCTTGGCATTTATGAAGTATTGCAGATAGAAGAAGAATTTCACCCTTATATTCTTAATCGGTGTTCAGCAACGACCATTCGCCGTTACCTGGAGAAGAGCGGATTTGTATTTCTTTCTTCGCTTTTGGAACAGAAAATTGTGGAAGGGGTGGCTGAGCCGGGTGAGCGGGAGCTTTATGAAGCGTATGCGGGAAGAGACAGGGTGGTCCGATGAATCACTGGCCCGTTTAAGCCAGCGACTTTCTTATTTGCTGGAAGCCGGAATTCCGCTTTTGGACAGCCTTCAGCTTACGAGCGATCATTTTGCCCGCCGGGAGAAACAGCAAATCTTGCATGTACTTGAACGGCTTGAAGCGGGTGCTCCATTGTCGGTAGCGTTTGAACAGATGAAGGTACCGACATTGTTTCTTTCGCTGATTACGGCAGGTGAACAGCACGGCCAGTATGCTTCCAGTTTCGCATTTGCCGCGCGTTATTACCGCAGGCGTGCCGTCTGGAGACACCAGGTATATCAATTAATTAGTTATCCTCTTTTGCTGCTTATCCTGTCCCTTGTTTGCCTTTGGTTTTTACTCCACATGATTATGCCTCAAATTTCCTCAATGTATAGCGCGATGAACCTTTCACTTCCACCGTTGACTCGATGGTTACTTTATGCTTTCTCACTGATTCCTTCTTATGCTGTTTCACTTGCCGGCGTGTTGATCTTAGTCCTGTGTACGGCATTGATTATTCACCGGAAACACCAATTGGTTCCGCTATTGTTAAAACTGCCTGTTATACGATATTGGATTACCCTACAGTATAGTCACTATTTTGCAATGCAGGCGGGACTTTTGCTTGAAGCAGGCATTTCTATTCTGGAGATATGCCGCTTATTTCACCAAAAAGCACCGTGGTTTTTACTGCGGGAAGTGGCGGCGGCAGTAGAGAATGAGCTGCGGCACGGATTTTCGTTAAGCCATGCATTGGGTGCGCATTCTTGTTTTACCAAAGAGATGGTCCGCTATATCGAATTGGGGGAGGAAGGAGGGAGAATGGGAGAGTGTTTGCTGTTTTACAGCGAACAGATAGAAATTCATATCAAACAGCAGCTTGAAAAGGCGATGCGGTGGTTAGAACCAGTGATACTGATTGGGGTAGGCGGAATTGTGTTTGTCGTTGTTTTATCATTTTTTTTGCCGGTTCTGCAGATGATGAATGAGGTGAAATGATCAGAAGAAAGGTGGAAGTAAAGTGAAGCGTAGAAGAAGCCGGAACCCGCAGGACGGATTTACGCTGATTGAGCTGCTCATCGTAATCGCGATTATGGGCACGTTCTTAATGCTGGCGCTGCCTACGTATAAAGGGGCGGTCGCCAATGCGCAAAACCAAAGTTGTAAAGTAAATAAACGGATGGTTATCACTGCTCTTGAAGTATATGCGGCCGAGAACGGAGGGGCGTATCCGGCACAAGCGACCGCACTGACAGACTTAGAGAATAAAGGGTATCTTCGGGAGGTTCCGTCCTGTCCTTTGGGGGGAACCTATTCAGTGGAGATTTCGTCTGACGGAAAGAAAATTGATGTGAAGTGCAGTCGCCATGACGCGTCATCATAAGAACGGATTCACGCTGATTGAAGTATTGATTGTCGTCGCTATTCTCGGGGGTGTCCTGGGCTTTGCAATTCCTTCGGCCATGCAAATAATGCGTCATATGCAGGGAGATCAGTTCATCGAGACATTGAGCGCAGATTTATATCTTGCCGCAAATGAAGCATTAAGCTATAGGGGAATGGTCCGCGTGAAGTTTGAGCCATGGAACGGGATATACGTGGTGCATCGAATATGGGAAACATACCAAAAAAAAGTGAAGATTCCGGCCGGTTTTGTGGTTTCATATAACTTTGGTGACGGCACGCTCATCTTTAACGAGTTAGGGCATGTGCTTCAGGGAGGAACCATTACTGTTGTTTATCCGAATGGTGTTGCGAAGAAAATTACGGTTTACATGGTAAGCGGCCGTTTTGCGATAAGCACGGCATAACGGAGGGGAAAAATGAGAGAAGATGGATTCACTTATATTGAATCGCTGCTTTCCCTTGTACTGTTTGCCATATTCGTTCTGGTTATTCAGGCGACACTCTACACTACAATGCGGGAGAGAGCAGAGCGTACGGCGGAGACGCAAGGACAGTTGCTTGCCTGCTCACTGCTGGAACAGTGGAAAGCCGGTCATACGATTGATGCAGGCGAAAGGGAAAACGGAGGCAAGCGCTACCGTATACGGATAACGCCTGTAAGGGTGACGGAAATGGTAGAAAAGTGCGAGGTGCAGGTGCTTTGGGAAAGCGAATGGACAGGAGAGAGGCGGATTGGATTCACAGGGTATCGATTTACACCCGCAGTCTCTGCAACGCCAGGGGAGTGACCCTGTTGGAAGCATTGCTTTCCTCCGTTATTTTATGCACGGTGCTGCTTTCGGTTTTATTCTGTTTTACCGGGGCGCAGCGGCATTTTACCTATGCAAAGGAAATAGCGGAATTGGAGGCGGAGGCGCGCGGGTTGTTTTCTTATATGGAAACGGAAATGCGCCAGTGTAAACGGTTTGAGAGAGTGGGCGACAAACTTTTTCTGACTCATCTGAGCGGAATGAACATCACATATCAGAAGGTGGGGGAGCAAATTATTCGGCGCGTAAACATGGAAGGCTATATTATCATTGGACGGTATGTGCGTGTTTTTCAAGTTGAAGCGGAGGCAGGCGGGTGCCGATTTTATGTCGAGCTAAAGAAAGGAAAGGCGACCTGGAGGGGAAGCCGGTTTCTCGGGAAAAGAGTGGAGCTTGCGGAAGCGAAGTGATATAATGCAGAATAGTTTAACAAATGTGCGTGGCGCGACGCTGTTTATGGTGCTCGTATATGTGCAAATCATGCTGCTTGTCGTCCTGCATACGTTATCGTTCCTTAGTCTGCTGCGTCCCATCTCCCGTAATGATCAGGAGCGCATGCGGCTTCATTATATCGCGGAGGCGGGCGTGTTTATGACAGCTGAAAGTATATTAAAGGAGCCTGGCAACTATGCGCTTCGCGAATATCGGATCGAGGATGCCGTGATTCAAGTCATGGTAGAGGCGCGTGGGACAGACGAGGTATGGATGATGGCGGCTGCAAATTCTTCGTCTCGCACTACGCGATTATGGGCGACCATGAACAAAACCACGGGAAAGATAACGAACTGGAGTGAATTCAAAATTGACAATTAGGCAGCTTATTTTGATTGGTTTTATGGGAACAGGAAAGACAACGATCGGCAGCGCGATTGCCGAGCGCACCGGCTGGAACCAGGTGGATATCGATCATCAGATTGCCGAAGCCGTAGGCAAAGAAATCCGGGAAATCTTTGCGGAAGAAGGGGAGGATGCGTTTCGTGCGCTTGAATCCCAGGTGTTAGAACATGTGCTTGCGAGTCCGGTTTCGCAAATTGTGACGACCGGGGGCGGCGTGGTTACCCGCCCCTGCAATGTAGAGATAATGAAACAACGCGGGCTAACGGTGGCGCTCACCGCAGAGCCGGAGACGATCATCGACCGGCTGCGTGCTGATACGAGCCGTCCGCTGCTCGCCGGTGATATGGAACGGAATGTAAGGCGGCTAATGGAAGAGCGTGCCGGACTATATGACTTTGCTCCGGTACGGCTTTCCACTGACGGTAAGAGCGTAGAAGAAATCGTGGATGAACTCTGGGCGCATCCCGTTTTTCAGCGCTTTCTGGCAGAGAACGACTGAAAAGGGACAGAAGCGGACACGCTATAACTAACAGGGTAAAGCAAGGAGGCGTGTCTGATGTCTTCGCAGGAATATGTAAAATATCTGGCTCAACGTTTTGTCAAATACATGGAAACTCCGAAAGAGCAACGGACCAAAAAGCCGAAAGAAACGCTTTTGTATCGCTGGTTTGGTATGCTGCCACTTTCACTTAGCATGCTGATTCGCCGCAGACGAAAGTAATAAAACAAAAACCGAACCGGCCGGGTTCGGTTTTTGTTTTATGAGTGCAGCTGCTGTAAATAAAACAGGCCGCTGTTTATCATCTCGACTTCAATGCGCGGTTCATACTGCCAGCGCAGCTCGTCCAATCGCTTTTCTCTGTGTTTTGAGGAAGATTCCTCGCCTTCTTCCCCGGTGGCTTTTTTGGCGGCGTAGAAGTGTTCGGTTTGCGTCAGCTCTGCTGCCAGGCGTCGGCGCGCTTCTTCGGCCCATGACTTGTCCTCTTTTTCTATCAGGCTCTGTGTATACTGTTCGAGGCGCTGTACTGCTGAGTCCACGCTAAAAATCGGACGCATCGTATAGGCATAATCCGGCAAAACCGGCAGCATGCTGCGTACTTCGAGCATATCGAAGAAGTTCTCCTCAATCTGACCATGAAGTAAATTAATGCCGAGTGAGACAAGGCGATCCTTCTTGCGGTCGCAGATAAAGGAAATCTTATAATTGACACCAAGCCATGGAGTAAGCGCGGTATGTGCATCTGCCGCAGCGAACGGTACAGTATGTTCGTACAGGCGGATATAGCGGCCGTGCCGACGCGCAGATGCAAAAAATTGCTGAAGACGCGGAGAGCCAAACGCAATGTCTTCTCCGTTTACCCCGGATGGCAGGGCACTACGATCAAATACAAGCGTCATATACATCGGCTGCGGTTCTAATTTCAGCCGCTCTACATACGTCCAATAGAAGGGGCGATTGCCCAGGTCTTTATCTACTTCCACCGGAAGCTCGACCGTAAAGTAGGCAGGATGCGTCTCTTCATAACGGGCCTGGTGCGCCGCAAAATACCGCTCCAGAAAAGAACGAACTTGTGCTTGATTCACGGGAGCACCGCCCCTTCCCATGAATCTGAAGCAGGCTGGATAGATTCCATGCTCTGACGTACGGATTGGATGACCTGGCTTAAGTTGTCCATTTTGATAGCTAACTCGCCTTCGCTTTTCGAAGACAGCAAAATATCAATCACGCTTTTCTCCAGCGATTTATTCAAATGGAGCCGATCGATAATCGTATCTAATTCTCCGATTACCATCTCGAACAGATTAATTTTTTCATAAAGTAAATGGAGGATTTTTTCCTCGATCGTGCCCCGGGTCGCAAGATTGTAAATATAGACGTCACGTGTCTGACCAAGGCGGTGTACACGGCCGATCCGCTGCTCGACCCGCATCGGGTTCCACGGCATATCATAGTTAATCAGACGATTGCAGAACTGCAGGTTGATTCCTTCCCCACCGGCTTCGGTAGCGATAAGCACCTGCGCCCGGTGTTCGAACAATTGGCTCATCCAATCTTTTTTACCACGCTTAAATCCGCCGCGAAACAAGACGGACGTAATGCCGTGCTGGGCCAGGATATACTGCAGGTATTCCTGGGTAGCGCGGTATTCGGTAAAAATGATGACCTTATCGTCCGATTCTTTGATGATCTCGAGAACTTTCTCCGCTTTCCGGTGCGTTGTTACCTGCTTTAATGTTTCGATGAGTCCACGAATGCTCTGCCTAAGCGGCGACGACTCGGGTGCGCGGTTATGCATGTTAACCAGTGTCATAAATGCGGCATCCCGGCTGCTGCAGATTTCGCGCTGCAGCGTAATCAATGCAAGCGGATTCTTGTAGCCCTCTTCATCACTGTGATAGCGATCCTGTACAAAACGGGTAACTTGATCGTAGAGCGCTCTTTCTTCCGACGACAGCTCAATAGGAACCGTAATAACGTGGCGGGCAGTAAATTCCACTTTGCCGTCGGCGCGCCGATTACGAACCATAATCTTTTTCAGTTCCTGCTTGAGGGTTTCATTATTTTTAACCTGCCGTTTTCCCTGTACGTAACTTTCCTGGAATTGAGTGGATTGTCCCAGGTGCCCCGGCTTTAGCAGTGTAATAAGGTTGTATAGCTCATCGAGTTCATTTTGAATCGGTGTTGCTGTAAGCAGCAGGCAATATTTTTTCTTCAACTCCTGAATGAACTGGTAGTTTTTCGTATGCTTATTTTTGAGTTTATGCGCCTCATCAACAATCACAAGATCATACGGTTGATTAAGCACAATCTCACGGTGAGGGGGACGTTTGGCGGTATCGATGGACGCAACGATTACATCATATTGTGTCCACATATATTCTTTTCGCTGCGCCGCCGCCGGAATGGCGAATTTGCTGCTCAGCTCCCGTACCCACTGCACAACGAGGGAGGCAGGCACAAGAATAAGCGCTTTTTGGACCAAACCACGCACCATGTATTCTTTTAGAATTAATCCGGCCTCAATGGTTTTTCCCAGGCCCACTTCATCGGCAAGCAGGGCGCGGCCGTGCATGTCACAGATGACTTTCTGCGCCGTTTCGATCTGGTGGGGGAGCGGGGTTAGGTACGGCAGGTGACGCAGGCACTGCAGTTCATTGAAATCCCCGATTGCGCAGGCGCGGGCTGCTTCCCATGCCAGGCGGTATAATTCGCGGTGATGCCATGGTCCGTCTTGCTGCATTCTTGTTTTAAAGCTATCGATCCAATCCCGCTGAAACGTAATAGGGATGTCCGTCATGTTAAATCCACCCTCCTAAGTCTTATGGATAGGATGCACGAAAAGGAGAGAATCTATGTAAAAATTTGTTTGAGGTTGTTTCAAAGGAGGAGGGGAAGGGAAAAAATACTGTAGTCTTTAGACAAAAAAACACTATGGCATCTCAGCCGCAACCCCGATATGAAAATGCGGAGAAGAGCGGCTGACTCTTGTGGTACGAAGGAAAAGAGA
>NZ_DFMZ01000048.1:12269-56095 GCF_002375825.1 Aneurinibacillus sp. UBA3580 | reverse complement strand
GAGTCCCGACCATCTGCCGCAAGGCGTTCTGATTCACTTTCCACAGCCACGTTATATGGCGGGTCCGTGACAACCAGATTCGCTTTCTTTCCCTGCATGAGCCGCTGCACATCTTCTAAACGTGTAGCATCGCCACAGACGAGCAAGTGCCTGCCTAAGCGCCACACATCGCCATATCTTGTTTCTGGCTCTTTGATAGCGTCCAGCGTAGCCTGTACATCATATTCATCGTCTATGACCGGCTCATCCGGTTCTGTATCGGCCGGCAAAGCAGAGAGAAGGGCTTCGAGTTCCTCACCATCGAATCCGGTCAGCTCGATGCCAATTTCACTCTCAGCCAATTCCTGCAGCAAAACAACCAACTTCTCCTCGTCCCATCGGCCACTGATTTTATTCAGTGCGATATTCAGTGCCTTTTCGTGTGCTTCGTCCAGATTAACCACAGATACTTCAATTTCTGTATGGCCTTGTTCAAGTAGGATTTTTAATCGCTGGTGGCCACCAACAAGGTTTCCTGTGCGCTCGTTCCAAACCAGCGGCTCTACATAGCCGAATTCTGCGATGGAACGCTTTAATTTCTCGTATTCCAAATCTCCAGGCTGTAAATCGACACGCGGGTTGTATGGCGCCGGATTAATGCTAATGACTGGTACTTTTCGTATTTCCATATCTATCACCCACCTCCAAGGCAAAATAAAAAGCGCCTCATTCAGAAGCGCTCTTGCATTCATTGCAGATTCCTTTGTTATCGTAGTATTCTTTATCGCTTATCTGTTGATCACAATTCTTACAATACCTTTGTGGATCTTTATCCACCGAATCATTAATCAAACTTTCTTTAAAATAACCCATGCCCATCACCTCCCTACTAACTCATTCTCCGCTAGGAAGGTTTTTCCTCTCATTTGTCGAAGAATGTAGCAGGAGGTGATACTTTGGCTACCTATATCGTGAATGTCTACAAGAGAGAGGTTCATGTCAGCGCAAATATTACATCCAGATGCAACATCGAGAAGATGCGAGACAATCATCGCGTCGATACAGACGTGGACGACTGGTCAACAGGGTTCAACCCATTCAAACGCTGTCCGTATTGCTACATAGAAACAAATATCGCGCAAGAAGCATAGGGGTGGCAGCCCCTCTTTTTTATGCAAAACAAAGAGACCGTCCCTCAGGAACGGCCTCTTGCTTCGCACTTTTTTACCTTAACTATGAACGGGTTCCCCTTGTTGCACATGTAATGGAGGAGGAATTAACCACCCTTTTTCTTTGTTTATTCTTAGCAATGTAGCACCATATTGTGCTTTTTTCATGTGAAACTGGCCAAACATGAGAGCAATATCTTCTCGAATGGATTGGCCCATCATTTGGCTGCAAGCAACAAGACCAGCTGCAATGTCTTTAGAGACGGAAGCTGCAATTTCCGGATCGGTAAAACGTGCGCCTGCCGGAATACTTTCTAATGATGCTCCAGGACGTTCTGGAGGAGCAGGTGGCAATGCAACGCCATTGTTTTTAAGCAATGTTTGTGTTTGTTCAATTTCAGGCTTGATGACGTTTTGAATTGTGTCCTCTAAGAATTTTCTTAAATCCTTATCACCCGTATGGTTAATTAGCGCTTGATAACCAGCCAACATCCCTTGTGCTCCTACTAAGTAACTCCATACTCCAAATACTTCACCGTAGTGCATTGGCTCTTGCTGAGGATTTCCACTTAAAATACCCATAATCGTCCTCCCTATTGTAATAATATCCACGATAATCTCCTTCAAGAAACACTTTGTATCTGTGCCCAAAATTATAATGCTTCTAACGAATTAGCTTTATTCCTGTAATAATAAAAAAGTAAATATAAAACAAAAAGACCGCTCCCCAAGAACGGCCCCTTCGCTTATCTTCTGACACTATCATCATACCACCCCTATCTCAAAATAGTGCGCCAACTTTGCGCCAAAACTTTGCCATTTTTACGCCAAAAGTTCGCCACTCCCTAAACGGTTAATGGCTCCTCATTCTTCTCGATAACTTCCATCCTCAACATAAATGCCAGTGAATAAATAGCTCGCGCCTTCTCCCGGTCATACGTCCGGCTGGAAATGTTCAATTCGGTATACACCATATAATCAAAGTTCCGATCAACATCATCATTCAGATAGCGCATCTCAATAATTTGACGCTGGCGCTTCGGCAACCTCTTTACCGCTCTCTCTACGCGCTCTGTAAGCTCCCTGATGCGTTCCTCAGCATCCACATTCCAGGAGGCATTGTCACCTACCTGGTCACTCGTCGCGTTCGTCTGACCGTGAAAGCGAGGCTCGTATGAAGGAGTATTTCTTACCTCGCGTCTTTCAAAGCCGATGCGACGATAAATACGCGCAGTATCCAGTACGCCTTCTATTCTTTTCTGCGTAGCTTTCCGGTCAATTTTCGGCAAAAACGACATTTGCATGACGACTCCCCCTGCTCATGGTAAAATATTCTTAATCGAATATTAGAGCAGGGCACCTCTTTCCAGCTACGAACCGACAGAGGTGCCTTTTAATTTGTTATGACTATTTTGCAAATGTATTTTTACGATTTGGTATACTGAGCTTAACAATATTCTCCTCAGTATAAGCTTCTTTTTCTTTTAACATTCCTTTATCAAGGTTTAGTAATACCTCAATTTTCTCTTTAGGCAAAGCCAACTCCTGTATAATTTGTTTAGAAGTTAAAACATTGCTTGTTAAAAGTAAATCGATAGCCTTTCTTAAAACAGTCGGTTCTGAAACAGCCATCACATTGTCTAAAGGTTCACGTGTTCTCATTCCTTTAGCACTCATTTGTCTCATTAAATATTGGTACTGATTATAATTAATTGCTTGAAGTTGATACGCTCTAATAATCATAGCACCAATTGAGACTCTCCATTTCTTCTTAAGTTCAATATAAAAATCGAGTTTGTTAGGATAAGCTAAGTCCCTTAAGAAAGCATTCTTTGGCAAAAGGAAGGAAGCTGCAAATTGATCAGCTTGTCTTTCCATTTCCTTATATTCGTCTTTAGATAATTCCTCTACATTTAAGTCACAGTTATGGATTAATACATGCCCAGCTTCATGAGCAGAATCAAACTGTCTACGTACAGCAGATTTCTTATCGTTCCCTAAAACAATAAAATATCTCTCTTTTCCATCAACAACTTGTCGTTGACTAAAAGCATCAATTTTTTCATCTGCCGTTTCAAAGGATGAGACAATAACCCCATTCTTTTCCAATAAATAAACCATATTAGGTATTGGTTCTTCACCTAGTCCCCAAAACTCTCGAGTTTCCAAAGCTAATCTTTCAATTTGTTCCTGATCCAGGTATTCCAAATCCACCTCTAAGTTGGGTAAGTTTAGTTCAGGAAAATTAATGTATTCATCCAAAAAAGAGTATATTTTGGACAATACCTTCATTCTTTCAATTTGTGTTAAACGTGCTGTCTTGTTTGCTGTTAAAGCAGATCTAAAAAAGGTGTTACCGATATGAATATTTTCATTGTCATGACCATAGAAAAATTCTCTAGGGAACTTTAAAACGCTGATTATTTTCATTAACGTTTCTAAACTTGGGACTGCCTTTCCATGTTCATACTGTGAAATTGCTTGTTTAGAAACGTCTGTTAATCTAGCCAAATCAGCAATAGTTTTACCTTCATACAACCGTGCTGCTCTTAATCTTTCCGGATTAAAAACGTTTGAATATTTCATTTAACTACTCCTCCTAAGAGAAGCCATTTTTATTCTGGTTCCTTCTCTTGTTGTTCGTCTTCTCGTTGTTTTAATTCAGTACGGTGATCCTGTTTCCGTAAAGCAGGATTTTTAAGTGAGAGTGGAATATCTTCAGAAGCTTGATTTGTTCCAGTTGTTTCATGATTAACGGTATCATAGGATGTAGGAATAAACATACTCCAATCCTCTTCCAGCAAAAAATCATGGGACAAATCGCTTCTAGGTACATATGCATGTACGGCATTGACCTTATTTGCCCTTACAGAAAAAATTACCATGACACACATATCAACCTTCCAATTTCCAATTAGGCGTGAAAGATGAGCTTTAGCTTGCATGTATCTTTCTCCCTTAATTGGAGAGACCTGATCTATTCCTAGTGAGGTAAAGTGCATAGACAGCTGATCAGAATAATTTTCCCAATCGTAGCTCTCAAGTTGCTCGTTGGATAAAGCATAACCCTCCATAAAATGCGGTATGCTTTGCTTGTCCATCGCTCTAAGTCGTGCTTCTCTTAAGTTTGTATTAGAACGAATAATATAAAGAGTATTTGTTTGCTTTTCATAAATTTGAATATGCTCCCACCGCGTTCTCATAGGTTTCATTACCCTTACTATGAACTCATCAGAATTAAACGCTCTGTTCACTTTATCCAAAACATAATCAATTCTGCAGTAAGGATCTCCATTGCTAGTTATGGTTCTTTTGTTATTTCTAAAGTCTTGGTAGTCGGCATCATTACCATAACAAATGGCCTCAACAAGCTTTCTTCTTTGAATCTCACTTAACGGAACAGACAGTCTCTTCATCACTATCACACTCACTTTTCGATGGTAAATGTTGAAATTATTTTTACATTTTTATCACAATTCGTCAAGTGAGTTTTCCTTATGATTTATTATAATCAATCTTTTTTAAATATAATCATACAAGTCGCATTCTTTGATGGGTCTTTAGAAGTTTTTCAGCCACCCACCGGCTTCCCAACTGGCAACCGATTCTATGCAATTACTTTCCATCCGCGCCGCTGCCACCTATGCAACTCGTTCCAACGAATTAATTCATAGCGATAAACAACGTGAGCAGAGCCAAACCCTTTCTCTCTGCGACTAAGCAGGTAGTAGCGTGCTTTCTTCATTACGCCACCAGCCTTGGCCGCCACGCTTGAATGAAGAGTACCAACTGATTGAATTCAGAACGCCGCACATCCCGATAACTCGGAACAGCAAAACAATCTTTGATAGCTCGATGAATTTCACTGAATAACTTCCGGCGCTCTTTCTCCAAGTCCGGCACAATTTCTTCTGTTCCGTCAAAGCCAAGTTGTTTAAATGCTACCTGCTCGGCCAGCTCGTACACACGCTTGGCAATTTCCTTCTGCGCTTTACGCTGCTCGTGACTGTTTAAGGTAATCTGCTCCTCGACTTTCCGATCCACTTCTGCCAGCTTTATTTCAAGCTGCTGTTGTCCTTGCCGCAACTCTTCCTGTCCCTCCATTAAATCAGCAGTTGTTCGAAGAACGGTAACAAGCGCCTGCTCCTTCGAAAGCGGAACAACATTCTGCGACGCTGTGTATTGCCCAGTTTTTCGGATGGACGGAATCACTGTTTTTCGAACCCAACGCTGAAATGCTTTTGCTTCTAGTTTGTCGCTGTAATGAATCAATGCGTATAGTCCTGATTCAGAAACTGCAAGCATTTGTTGAACCCCTCCAAGGGTTTCGACACTGACGAATCCCTTTTCATCGTCGTCTAATCCGCCGGAAATGTACTCGGAACCATCTTCACGCTTGCGCTTCTTTCCGTTAACAGCTTCGCTCAATGTGCTACGTGCCATGTCTAAAGCGGCAGCCACATCTTTTGCTACAAACCACGGTTCATTGTTTACCATCACGACTCGCACTTCCCGATCTTCGAAATTGAAAATAGTTGGCATATTGCTCATCATTTCTTCACCTCGTAAATTTCAATTTCGGAACGTTGCTCCTTCGCTGTATCCACCTTCACCTTTTCGATTGTTAACTTGCGTACCTGCCGATCGTCGATCCAGGCAATGCCATTCAGGGAGTCCAAATATGCCTTCGCTAGATTATCTGCATCCGGCTCTCGAAGGCCATGGAGATAGGCAACAGCCTTTACCTCTATCGGTCCCTCTGCTCTTCTTACTCTTTCTGCTTTCGCAAGCCATCCGATGTAATTCTTGTATGTAAGATAGCGCTGCGCTTGCTTATTGACAAACTTACTCCGCTGTGTCATGCGTACCGCCGGAACCGGGCGACCGGGTACAACCAACCGAATCATGCTTTCTTCCTCCGTTGCTCATTCCCAGCAAGTAGTCCCTGTTCTCTCCATCGCTTTTTCCGGCTATAAAGTCCCGACGGAGTGATATCGTACTGTATCGCGATTTGCCAATCTCTAAGCCCTTTTTCCCTATCCTGCATATAGCTTTCAGGTGTAAGCTCTTCGCGCGGTTTCGAGACAACTTCCATGAGTTTGATAGGCTTTGGTCGTACTTTTAGCACCGGTTGTACTTCAATCGACTCCGGCCGTATCTGCACTCCTTCGAGTTTCGAAGCCAGCGCATGCAGTTGTTTTCCGACCGGGCACTGCGTATTGCAGTATACCTGCAAACTTTGATTCGCTGCGTCCCAAGCGCTGCCGCTCTTCCCTTTCAGTGCTTGTTTCTTGGTCTCGCAGTTGCTGCAATACTCGTCCAGTGTCCGGCATATCTGCAATCGAAGCACTCGCTTCTCCTTCCTGGAAAGAGCTGTGTTACTCATCCGGCTCATCCTCCACTTCGATTTCAATCGCTCGTGTCTGTTTGTTAATCCGAATACCCGTGACTGCCTTGTCCAAATTCTCTGTACGATTCATCTGCGAAAGTAAACTTTGTAGGCAGCACACCATATTCCGCACCTTTGCTTTGTCTGGAATAAGTACAAAGTATTTCATCTGGCTTCTCCTCCTAAAGATTCCAGTTGAATTTGAGTGATGAGAGTGAAAACGCAGTATTCTTGTACTTTATTCTCCTTCCATCCTAATGCTCACTTTACGCACCACTCATTTCCCTGAATCGTTTAACAGCCAGCTCACGCCGATAACTCGTCGCCTTATTTTCTATGATGATGCTTGTTCCAATGATTCGGTCATGAATCCGCTGCGCCTTGATTTTGTCCTCTTCTGTCGGATCCAGCGGCATAAAGCGTATCAATAAATCGGCCGGAAAAAAGTTTGTGGTATACAGCGTCGGCTTTTTCTTTCGATACCGTCCGTCAATAATCCGGAACATCACATCGAGTACCCAGTCTGTGATTTTCTCAGCACCGATATCGTCCAGAACGAGTAAGTCACAATCCCGAAGCGCCGTCATAATCTCGCTTTCCGTCTCTTTTTCTTTCTTGTTGAACGTGTTTCGAATACGCTCCAGTAATTCAGCCATTGTCTGAAAAACAACGGTAAATCCTTTATCTTTGACTTCGTGTGCCACTGCCGCAGCAAGGTGTGTCTTACCGTTCCCAGGGATTCCCCAGAGCAGTAGCCCTATTTCTTCCTGGTGGTGCTCGAAGTTTTGGGCATAATCTCGTGCCATTTGATATGCCTTTTCAGCGCCAGGACGTGATTGAAACGTATAAAACTTACACTCTTCAAAGCGCTTACCCAGCTCTGAAATGTTAAACTTCCGCTCAATCATCTTTCGCTGAATAAGGGTCTCTGCTTGCTTTTGGTCATAGACGAACTTGTCAATTTCGCATTGGCAACGACTCTGTACGATACGCACCTTGCCGAACAACTCAATCTGTGTCTTTGGCACAAACCTGCCACAAATCGAGCAATAGTAATCTCCTTCAGCGTCTTTAGAAAGAGAGGGAATTAATTTCATCACGGAACGCTGGATCAAGTTCTCTGCGGACTGCACTGCGTATGCCTCCTTTTGACTCTCTGATTTCAAACGTATCCTTGTTTTGACGGTTCAACATCAGCATCAGCTTTCGATAAGCCTCATGGTCAGTTGTGTTCCTAAGAATCCCCAGTGTATATTGCTCTCGCTTATCGTCATGCTTTTCAAAGTGATGCCATACAGCAAAGTTAATTTGATTTGCGGAGTATTTTTTCATCTTCGCAAAAACCTGAAGCAAGACGTTTCTTGAAATCTTGCATGTGCTTCTCGTTAACCGCAACATATCACAATAACGAATCACTAGTTTTCGATTGACACCGGACGGCAATACGTCGATGTTCTCATCGACAAAGGTTTCGATGTCTTTTTCTGAAACGAGCGACGTATTAGGTTTATTATTATTACTGCTGTTTATATTGCTGTTCTTATTGTTGTTACTATATATAAGTTGTCCCGTTTCTCCATTTGCTTGTGCCTTCGCTTGTACCGTTTCGCTGTTTGCTTGTTCCACTTCCATTTTGTTAGTGGGTAAATCCCAGGAAACACAAGGTTTTTCACCATCGTTTACTTGTACCATTTTGCCGCTTGCTTGTCCTTTTGCTTGTGCCACTTCCCCGTTTGCTTGTACCGTTTTTCTATATTTTGAGAGATTTTGATAAGCAGAATAGTTTACGATCATCACCCTAACACCGCGCTTCCCCCGAAGAGTTTCCATTGTGATAACTCCACCTTTTTGAAGTCGAGAAAGCGACGTGCTTATCTCTTTTCTTGACCATCCTGTTTGCTCTTCAAGTTGGGAAAGAACGAGAACAGCTTCTCCCGTATTCCAGTCAGCTTGTTCAAGCAAATGGTAGAAAAGGAGTTTATCTCTTACATTTTTAATCGAGAGTCGGGGCAGAATCACAAACCCCGACGCTTGCATGATGATGTCTTTTTGCTCTTCCATACCCCGACATCTCCTTTGATTATTTAATAGAATAGAGTGTGAAAAATCCCGCGTATATTACCTCGCTGAGCGTTTAGTACGCGGCATTCTGTCTTCGTAGCCTAACGGGTCTTCCCACGCCCCTGAGCTGTTTTCTAACCCAGGGGCTTCATCAAAAGGGAGGTCATCGTCCGATATGTCAATCGGTTTATTCATTGGAGTTGGACTGTCTCCTGCGCTTATCATAGCTAACAGTTCATCCGGACTCGTTTCTTGTAAAAGCTTGATTAAGTCACTCGCTTCTTTAGAAGTAAGCTCTGATACACTTTGCTTATTGTTTAGATATTGAATCAGGCGTTTTATTCCCTCTTCATCAAGCCCTTTCCCTTTGGCGATGGCGAAAATGGCCCTTTGCTGTTTTTCTGAGGCTACACCATTACCAGAAGATTGGTTATTGCTCCGTGAACCATGGGAAGATGAAGTTTGTTGCCTTGGCTGCTGATGCTCCTGCATCGGTATATCATCCATATCTTCAAGATCCTGTGTAAACAGTCCCGATGCTCCTGTAGCCTGCAGTGTCGCTCCAACCAACGCTCGCTTAATCGCCATTTTCTGAAGCGTATTCACCAGCATATAAGGGTCCTGATTTCGATATCGCTTTTCTTTGCTATTTGCCGAACCCTCACATTCAGCTAAAACCATTTCTGTACCATTCGGTAAGGTCTTAACGACCGTTACTTTGTAATTAAAATAAAAGAAGCCGTTATCCCAATCCTTTACCTGTTCAACAGCCTGAACACGGTGACCAAGCCCGTAAAACCTTAGTAGATTTTCAGCTCCTGGCTTTAAAAGCGACGGCTTCGGAGTGCCTGGAACAACACCGTAATCCGTTCCGTTTACGAGCACCTGCTTTGTGATTTGTTTCAGTGCCTGATAGGCTTGGAGAGCCTGCTGTGGCGTCACAGCGACTTGTGAAATATACGTCTGTTGTGGGTATTCCATGAGTTGGTTTTCTGGCATAGCCAATTCAATCACCTCTAGTTAATAAATTCCTTCCAGCAACATGAGCATATGACTCCGTATGGCTCCTCTTCTCTTGCGTGATACACCGGAGTGATTTTCTCCCCCGGCTCAATCGGTGCGCCACACATTTGGCAGTTTTCCATACTTATCACCTTCCTTTGCAAAGCTCACGGAAGGAACAATATCCGCAAGCAAACCCTTCTTCATTTGGATAAAAGACACCAGCACTAATCGCCTGCCCAACGCCCTGAATGGTTGCCTTTAAACGTTCCATTCGTCCTTTATCTATCTCCGTCTCTAATCGAGTAATCTTCGGGCCTTTCTTTAAGTTGACCACGTAATCCAGCCCAACTTTCACTTCCTTTTGCCCAGTAAGCTCTCGATAGGCAAGAGCGTAAGCTGCCAGTTGAATCGAAGAATCTACTACGTCAGCTGTAGGTGATTTAGATGCTGTCTTAAAATCTCGAATCGTTCCATCTGTTTCTGCTAAATCAATAAATCCTTGAAATGGAATGCCCTCGACTTCCATCATGAAGCCCGTTTCTATAAGGAAAGGACTCAGGGTTCGCCCATGTTCCTCATAATAAGCCATGGTCATTTTCAAGCCAGAATCCTTCAATTGACCTTTATCCTCGTCTTCCTTCCACTCCACTTCTTCCTTTTCAGTCTCCCAAGCATCCGAAAACACATCAGCTACCTGATCCGTTTCAAAAATTTCACCCGTTTCCATCTTGGCACGGTTTGCTTCTTCAATCGCTTTGTGAAAGGCTCGTCCCAGCAAAAAACTACTGCCAAAAGTAGTCTTCATCCCGTAAACATACTGATATTCATACTGCTTTGGACAACGTTGATAAGTCCGAATTTGTGATACAGACAGGTATCCGCGCGGTAATTTTACTGGCACGTATATCCCTCCAATATTTGATTTTCAAAGAGCATTCATGATACATTGATAAAAAGTGATTTTTTAAGTGAGTGACCTGTTGCAGCAGGTCATTTTTTATTTACCCTGCAACCTTCTCAGTTGCAAAATTGGCAATGTACCCTCGAATACAATCATGTTCATCATGGAGATATCCCTCGTCCGTTTCCCAGACTTCTTCACCTTCATAAATCTCGCCCCCACATCCAACGCATTCACCAACAACACGCGCTTCTTGTGGATCTGCAAAACCTTGTGAGAATCGGTCTAAGCTTGGCATATTCTTTTCACCACCTTTCTTCAAAGTTGCCAGCGCCCCTACCCCTACGCTGGCTGTACAGCCCCGATGGCTGCGCCTATGTAATTCTTGATGTTTGGCGACCCGTGCCGGAGTCGAACCGGCAATACCCATCGGGCCAAGAAGCCAGGGCACTTGCCCTAAGATTGGTAGGATTTTCCTCCCTTTTGTCTAATCATGTTAGATAGAGAGGAGGTGAAATTATGAAATCTTTAGGCATGAGTTATAAAGATCTTGAAACTACAGGATTTGTCGAGTATCAAACAGCCGTGCTTGATGTAATGGATGAAGAAGAAAAAGAGATTCAATTAGGTTCACCGTTATACAGTGCTTTGTTATCCGAAGCTCCACATGAAGCACTTATTCGAGCTGTTGCAAAGATGATTGAAGAGAACAACGCTGTGCTTCTAAAGCAGTTAAAAGCTCTTGGCGTCGTTCAGGACACTGAATGAATTTCTCAATACGTTGTTTTCTTATTTCAATTAAGGCTAGTTCGCCATCAATCCAAGCCGCCGGGCCACGGGCGGCTTCTAACTTCTCGACTCGCGCTTCCAGTGCAGTGATACGTTCTTCTATGGTCAAGCTTCTCACCCCACTTTCAAGTTAGTTCTAATCTCTTCGGCCAAGGAGTTAGGGTTCTTGCCCTGAGATCAGTAGGATTCCTCTGCCCTTTATTGAATTTTGTTTATAGGAAGAAGAGTTGCTTTTGTGAATGACTTTCTTCCAAATTCATGACAGGAGGATATAAAAATGATGAAATTTCACTGTCATCGTTGCGAGGAAACTTTTAGAATCGAGTTTCAAAACCTATACAACAAAGTGTTTATTCAATGTCCAAATTGTGCTTTAGAGTTTCCTCCGGATGCTGTCAAGGCTCTAAGGCAGTTCAGCGAAGCCTACATGGATACAGTTGATATACTCAAGAAGACTGGTTCCTTTAAAGAGTGCTGGAGTATCTCTTTAGAAGGAAACTCTACTCTCCTACCAGGTCCTATAAACGAATTTGAACATATGTCATTCGGTTACGAGAAAGAAAAAGAACAATCCTATTGGCAACATCGCCGCAAGCCTTATGAGGCTAAAATCCAGAATATCGATGATGAAGAACTTCTATTTTAGTTTGTTATCCGGTTCTTGTTTGCCATCACATTCAGAGCTTGTCTTAAATAGCAAGCAACGTTCTGAGCTTGTCCATAAGTAAGACCGTATGCAGAACAAACTTTAATCAATTCACTAACAACCTTGATTTCATCAGGGGTTGCCTCTTTTTGAGTGGTAACCCCCCTTTTTTCCAGCTTCTCGACCCGCGCTTCCAGCTCGGCAAGGCGTTGCTCAATCGCTTCCACATCATTCCCTCCTCTCTATGTATTGCACTTCTCGGAAGTGCTGCCGGAACCGGGGAAAAGACGTGGGTAAGAGAAAAGGTGGAGTTCAACTTCCCGGCCCCCGGCAGCAAGCCCGAGGAGCTTGCCGCACACACGAACATGTGTTATTCTTTTTTTGATAAGTGCTCTCTAAGCTGTTTCTGTGTTACCACACAGGACAGCTTTTTTCTTTTCTAACCTTTCTCTGTTCTGCCGAAGACGCTCCCTATACGCTTGACTCTGTTCTTCATCCATAAGCGACATGTCATAAGCAGCCGTTCTCTCCAATACTTCCTGTAAGCGAAGATTAATCTCCAACGCGGTTACCGCACGTCCTGTCGCTTTCTGCTGCTCGGATATTTGTTCCAAAACCAATGTGCGTTCCGGCATCGTTAATTCCAGCCAATCTTTCGGTTTCATTCCCTTTCACTCGCTTTCGATAGAATGTTTCCATGTCTGCCAGTGTCAAAACACTTCTTCCCTTTGACTGATCGCCATCACATACAATGTCAATCATGCTTGGCCGTTCATCATGCTCGATAGCCATGCTTATCGCTCTCCTTGCTTGACCTGGTACTCATGCTTTTTAATCAGCGCTTCTCGATCCAGGCCAAACTCTTCTTCCAGCACGCCCATCATGATAACTCCTGTATTCACCACATCCTTAAGCTCAAACCACACCTTCTCGGCGGCTTCCTTTCGCTTTTTCTGGCAGATATGCCTTGCAAAGATGATTTCCCCTAGCGCCTGCATCCCTTCTTTCAGTTCCTTCAGCAAAAGCTCTTTCAACGCCGATGGATGCAGATCAAAGTTTGGGACAAGCTTTAACAGATTGGAGATAAATCCACCGGTTCGCTCATCGGCCAGCCATAACGTGAAGCGCCAGTTTATCGAAGCAAGTTTTGCATCACTGCTTTCCGACCACTTTCTTGCACCGCTTTCCACTTTGCTCATCATGGAGCGTTCAAAGTTTAACTGGGCCGCCAGCTCACCCTGGGTGATGTTCTTTTCCTTCCGGTACTGGCGTATGAAGTCACCAATTGACATCTCGTTTCCTCCTTTCGTCACGTTCCCTTCCTTTCGTTTTGTCGCTAACTCATGATACGCTTTCCTCAGGCCAGTACCGGACACGGAACCGACGTCCTCGAATTTCTACACATTCGGGCAGCTCGTAATTCACCGCTTGTCCGAAGGTAGCCCGGATGACGGAAAGGACACAATGGCCGTATACGGGTTTGCCGTTATCATAAGCAATCGGCTGGGCTTTAATTTGACGAAGGAGCGCTTTCGCTAATGCTGCATGAGGCCGACCTCTTTTTGTCAGTAAGCCAAGGGCTTCTGCGACTTCCGATGGCGTGTACATATGATTCACCCCCTTTCCAGCAAGGAAGGAATATGATTATGCAGTTGTGTTATTCTGGCTCTTCCTGGCGAGCCATTGAAAGAACTCATCACGCCGAACCCGGCGAATGCGACCTTCAAAGGGCAGCAACGGAAAGTCAGTTCGTTTCATGAGCTCGTATGCAGTTGGTTTGGATACACGTAGGATTTCTGCAATGTCTTTGGCAGTTAGAATCATTGGGTAATCTTGAATGGTTTTGGGTTGCATCACAACCCTTACCTCCTTCCGGTAAATTTTGTTATTTAAAATCTGTTAAATGTTTTTAAGCTGTTTTACTTCCCAACTTTTTGTTGGGTTGCTTCCCAAAAAAAATTTCTTCTAATGGTACATTGAAGAGTTTAGCTATTCCTAAAGCTATGTCCAATTTTGGGGTTCTTACGCCTTGCTCAATCATTCCATAATAACTCTCCGTAATTTCAATTCCATATAGATGTTTCAAAAGATAAACAACATCTTTTTGAAACATATTCCTTTCCTTACGCAAGGCGATTAGTTTTAATCGTTTACTATCCATTTTGCACCTCCCAACTTTTTGTTGTTTTTATATTAACCCAACAAAAAGTTGTATGTCAACACAAAATAACAATTTTTTGTTGTCTTTAATTAAAAATAAGACTTCACCCAACTAATAGTTGTATAATAAATTTGAAGCATAGCTAGAAAGGATGTTTTTATGGCTGAGCTAAAACAAAAATTGCGTGAACTTAGGAAAAAACATAAATTAACTCAAAAAGAAGTGGCTGATTTCCTAGGGATTACGGAAAGTGCTTATGGATACTATGAACAAGGAAGAAACGAGCCTTCTTTAGACACTATTCGAAAATTAGCAAATAAATATGAAGTGTCGATTGCTTACTTAATAGGAGAATCGACAGACAACTCAGCACATGAATCTTCACATTCAATTCAAGTATCTGGCCAGAACATTAAATTATCATCAGCAGAGTTTCAAGTTCTCCAAGAAATGAGAAAACATCCTCAGTTTGCAGCTATGTTTCACGACTTAGCCACTGCTCCGGAAAAGAAAGTCAAAACTTTAATCAAGATGTGGGAAGTTATCAAAGCAGACTTGGATGAAGAAGACGATCCGGAAGACATCATTGAAGATTAACACACATAGACTAACGACCTAGATTAACACCAAGAAACCCCTTCAGAAAGTGCAGGGGTACTTTTTTGCATTCAGAGGTTGGAATTGTAATGCAACAGAGTAAATTATTACATAAAACACCTTTGGATTACTGGGAAGAAAGGGCTAATCATGTTCTTTCCCACTTTAATTATCAGGAACCAGACGAAATCGACATCTATGAGATTTGCTATCGATACGGTATTAAGGTTAAGCATCACAATAAGGATACAACCTTCTCTGTTCCTAAAGAAGGGCGTAGAGGGATTATATATCTTCAATCAAACCTCCCCGCTGATGAAGAAAGAGTCGTACTAGCTGAGGAGTTTTGTCATCTGTATGCACACGCTATGGATCAATTGAGTGCCAGTGAGTATTTCATACGGAAACAAGAGAACCAGGCAAAACGAATGGCAGCATATCTGCTGATGCCTAGCTGGTTTATGGAAAATGTGTATAAGATGGCTGAGTTTAATGAAATTGGGGTTTTGATTGAAGAAATAGCTGATTATTTCGTTGTTCCCGAGGAGTTTGCCCACTATCGGATGCAGTTGGATGCAAGCCGAGAGATGGGACAAACTTTGCGAAGATGGAGGGGTGAGTACGGGAGTATTGAGTGGGTGGAATAGATAATATTAATTTACTATATCATGAATTTCAAGTTATATAATTGAGAAACTTTAGGAGCCGATTATAACCATGGAAAAGATTTTTGATGATGTTATCAAAAAAGTAAAAGAGTACCAAGAAATTACTGATGAGCAATGGAAACATGATTTAGAAGTAGATATAGATTTTATTAAAACTGATACTTCTATCCCCGATAATCTATTAAAATACTTCGATTCCTTTCCTGTTTTAATCAAAGAAATAATAAAAAAATACAACGGAGATAAAGAAATTGAGGAAGAAGTAAAGAGCAAGAACAAACAACTTATAGATTTTATTCTTACGTTTGTAAAATTAAAAGAGTTTCTTAGCTTTAAATCAGAACAAGTTAAAACTAACTACTTTCTAACTCAACATAACGAGGAAAAAATAGAATTTATCCAAACTTACAACAAAAATTCCCATGAATTTCTATTCTGTCTTTTAACAGAAGTACCCTCATTTAATTTTTTAAAAGACTTATTCTATTCTTGTATCAAGCATTCATTTACCTATAATGAATATGACCTCGCGATCGATTTTGAGGAAATAGAAGACTACGTTGAACGTGAGGAAGCAAAAGAAAGATTAAATAAAGGATTAAAGCTAGATATCCCATCCATCTCCATTATCGACAAAGAACTTAAAAAATTCGAAGAAGAAGAAAAGTCCAATTATATAAATAAATGCAAAAAAATCACAAACAGTGAAAACGAAATTGTTTTTTATATTTTACGTGAATCCAAAAGGGACTCTATAAGAAAAATAGATGAACTGTTGGTAGACACTTCCGCTGACTGGACCGTCATCCGTTTTTCTGATTCATTTAAAAAGCTGAAAATTAGAAGCACTTTTAAGAAAGCGTCTAACATAGCAAATCGCATACTTTACATTATGGGCGGAGACCGCTCTTTCTTTTATTCTCCGAGCGACAGACAAACCTCCCCATATTACCTTGCTAGATTTCTAGCCAATGTTTTAGGAGGAAAAATAAAAAATCTAGAATTATTAGAAATGAAAATAAACCCTCTTTCCATACATGGGGCACCCTCTGTTGTTATTAAAAAAGAATCGGAAGTTCCTTTAAGGGAAAGTATAGACACCTTAAGAAAACAACATAATTTTAAATCAGTTGTTGATGTAAATAACATAGAGCATATAAAAATTCGTTTTACAGAGGGAAAAGCTGCCCATATATTTACTTTGAAAATTAGTAATGTTTCAGGTAAACGTACAAAATTTATTGAACTTGGAGGGAAGCCTGGACTTCTTAAGAAGAAAGAACGGTTAATTGATATGCTATCCGACTACCATGTTTACTTAAACGAAGGAAGAAAGATATGAAAATAAACAAACAGTTATTTATCGGAATGAAACTGACAAATGATGATTTGCTAGATGAGCATATAAGTTATCTATTTGAACACCATTTTTTAAAAGTAAGAAAAAAAGATTATATAGTTTGCCAAGACTATACAGGCTTTCGACTTAATCATTCTTATGAAGGGTGTGGGCAAAAGAATTATATCACTAAAGATAATTTCATGTGTTCTAATTGCGGTAATGATTTAAGTCTTCTAGAAGATAGCTTAGAGTTTGAACATGAATTAATAGATATTGACTTTACAAAAATTATCGAAGTCTGTTTAACCAAACTTAGGAGTCTAAATTCTGAAAAATTCACCATTAATTTAACACCAATTTCTTCCGGACTTTATCATATTAAAACTAACAGCAATGAAGGACTACTAGTATTTAATCATTACAATATAGACACTTGGTCACTTGTTACGCTAACTAACAACGTAGAGAGGGTTTTGTGGATAGAAATTGATGGCACAAAATCATTAAATATATCGTTACCTTATTGCCGTACCTATACACTAAAGGAATTTACAAATTTACCAAATTCCGTATTAAAAAATGAGTTAAACTATCTACCTGAGAATAGTGAGACTACAAGCTTGCTTAGTAAGATGTCAGAAGTTAGAGAGAAGCTAAGTTCTCTATCAACTTCTGTAAACTGGCAAAAATTCGAAAATGAAATAACCGACTTTCTATTAGATAAAATTCGAAGTAAACATAAAAAGATAGCAGAGTATAATTATCTACGACGTTTTCACAATGCATACTCTGAGATTTTTATACAAGTTGGAGGGGCTGGCAATACTGATTATCGACCAGTACGCCTAGATTCATATTTAGACACTTTATTTAATCATAACGTAATAATAGACGCTAAAAGATTTTCTACATCGGAAATTAATAATGCTGTATTAGAAAAAATAGAACATCATATGAATCATGATCCTTCAGGTCCAAGCAGAGCAATTATAATAACTACAAAAGATAAAGTAGCTTGTTGGAATGAAATCGAGAACTGGTATAGAGTAAATGGTTATTACAAGATAATAGTTCTGACCCCTAAAATTTTATCTCATATTTTATGCTTTTTTGAAATTGAAGATGATGTACTAGAATACTTAGCTAGCTTAGGTGTTTAAGTAAAAGTTCTTTACTTATATCATAATTCTATAAATTGGAAAGGAAGACAGTCTATGCTCAAAAGATACGATAACACTAATCCTGTAATGCTTAATTCTGCTGTTTGCTTTGTCGATATTTTAGGTTTTTCCCAGTTAATTAAAGATTCTTTCCAGCAAGGCACTGGAAATGATTTGTTAAAGCGCCTTCATAAATCTTTGAATGAAAAAATTGCAGAATTAAGGCCGCGGGAAGATTATGTTGGTGTGCTAAAATCATTCACAGATAACATTATCATTGGTAAGCCTATTCATGAAGACGGCGAGAGCCAACTAGGTGGTATTTTCCTAGACTTTGCTGCTTATCAATTATCTTTGACTCTTGAGGGTTTCTTTGTTAGAGGAGGAGTGAGCATAGGCGAGTATTATGGTGACGAAGAGTTCGCTTTTGGTCCTGCTCTTTTAAAAGCATATGAACTTGAAAGCATACATGCAAAAAACCCAAGAATTATTTTAAGCAACGAAGTAGTTTCATTGGTAAATCTACATATAGGATATTATGCAGAACCTATGTGGGCTCCACAAGTAAGGGATTTACTTAAAGATAATACAGATGGAAAATGGTTTATAAATTATTTAGAAGCTACAATGGGGGATAGAGAGCCCAACGATTATGTTGAAGCTCATTCTATTTTGCAACGCCATAAAGAGATTATAGAGCATAACTTAGCTAAACATAAAGGAAATCCTAAGATTTACCCTAAGTATGAATGGGCCGCCCAATACCACAATTACTTCTGTGATTTAAATTCAAATGCTATTGTCCAATATCCTAAAATTGCCGGTATTCCAAACGGTAATTTCTCATTAATTGTTTAATGATTTTATTCCCTTTTTTATTAACTTGCAAAGAGTATATATCTACATAAAATCCCCGCCTATAAACCGAGGTGGGGATACTCTTAACTAACCGTTGTTAAATTTTCGGCCTTCTCATCGGAGAACTGAAATGCTTCCTGGAAGACAGCTTGCATCAGCAGCTCGTTGTCGCTCGATGTGGGCTTCTAGTTCGTTACAGAGTGGCATGTTATCTACTTTGGCTACGATGTGCTTTTGCTCTATACAATTTTCATACCATTAAATACTAATAAAAGCATATAAGCAACCATGCTACTTAATCCGGCAAGTATTCACTATATTTTTTTCTTAAGTAGTCCATTCCCTCGCTGTTATCCCTAACCTCTAATTCAAGCCTTTCCTGCAGGAACCTATGCCTTCCTTTAGCTTCCTGTATAATTTGATTCCATTCTTTTACCCATACTTGAATGTTGTTCCCACTATAAATTAATCCAGGAGAACGATCTTGCTGGCTAGCTTTACGTCGAGCATGATTATCCATCTTTGTCCCAAGCAGATACAATGTCCATTTCGTTTTTTCTTTATCAAAATATTTACTTTCGGCAATAGCAAAAGCATACTCCTCGATTTGCGTAAGCTCCTTACTTCCGAGCACGCAGGACGGCCTTTTTAGCTCGATAACAAGGTTTTCAAAGCAATCATGCGGCCCCATTGGTATTTGCTTATATAGACCAATATCAGGAATATCATTAAGCCCTTGCAAATTCTTAAAGTCAATTTCTTCAGCCAGTTCTTCTCTCTCTAATACCTTTAAATGCTCTTTCAAGACTGTTTTTAATGCTATATCATCATAGCCATAGCTATAATGCTCCCCGAATAACCACAATTCGCCTAATAAGATTTTGTGTAACTGACTTCGCTCTTTAAGACGTTTTTCAAAATCTTTGCCATACAAAATTTGTTCTAATCCATTTAAGAAGGCCAGTCGATCAGATATAATCTTTGTAGTATTAATCATGGCGTCCAGACTTGTTTTCTCCAAAATCTTCGCCAGTTCATCCTGCTGATTTATTGAAAGATTTAGCACTTCTTTTAGTATAAGTTTCAAATTATTAGGATTTGCCTGAAGTGATTCCTTAAGAAGTCTATAAGTAAACTGCCTTGACTCTTTAGATGCCTTTCTAAATTCTGGAAGTAATTCATTTACCTTTACAGCACATATATCAAAAACTTGCCGTTCTGCTTTCTCGATTACAGATTCAGGTTGCCCTGAATAAGGATAAATATTTTCTTCTTTCATTCGCTTGACTTCATCTATTGCTTCCAATGCTTGTTTTTCCCGATATATTTCTTTCAGGATACGATATACTTCTTCACGCAACAATACATAATCGGGGTTCAAATCCCTAACAGCAATATTATTTTGTGTTAGTAATTGCTCTACTACATCACTCATTAGATATCCTGTATGGGAAAAGCCAGTAAACCAACCTTTTACAATCTCCTCTTCATAAGCAACACCATCACGATTACATAAATAAAGATTTTTATACTTCCCGCTTTTCCATTCAACAACCTTTAGGTTCCCTTCAACTTTTTCTCCATCTTCATTTTCTACAGAAATAAAATAATCCTTTATTTGTTTCATCTGATTTTTCGGATCGATTGTTACTCCATTCAAAGTAATAATAATTCCCGGATACGCCAAAAGGTAAGGAGCGAAAATAAATGATAGCTCTTTTATCACTTTTCCATCATTGGCTAAAATATCAACTTGTTCATTTCTCAAGTTTGTAAGATATACAGTTACTCCACTATCAGTACTTACAGATGGTCGATGGTTTAATACTTCAAACTTTTTTAGTTGATCTTCGTTTCCCATAATACTAAACTCTTGAAAAATATCACGTTGATCGCTATAAGTACTAATCCACTCAACTTCTCTCGCTAAAACAAATCCACTATATCGCCCTTGTCCTAGCTTACCGTGATATCGTCTTCCTAATGGACTTTTTTCATCCTTAATTTTGTGTGAGTCACCGAGATTACCAAATTGTCTTTCTACATTTCGAAAATCTATACCATGTCCATTATCGGAAATCGTAATATTTCTTATTCCTTCTAACTCATTTTTCTCCAAAGTCACTTCTACCTTAGTAGCATCAGCATCTAGAGAGTTCCAAATCAACTCAGATAATGCTTTTATTGGTGTTATATTTAATAGCTTTTTCAGGTGGTCATCTGTGACTTGAACTTCTAAACTTCCTATCATACTCTTCACTCCCACAATCCCATTTCTTTATTTTTACATTTTTCGCTCAGTGGACATCCTACTTTAGGAAATATGCATCTTCTTCCTCTATCAGAAGTCGAACTTCTTCTGACTGAACTTTATGTAAGTGTCCATAGCTGTACACGGTTAATTCTTCGGTCTTTAGTCAATATTCTCATAAATAGGCATCCATACTTTTTATTTGTCTCTTACTTTAGGAATGTATATCACTATCACCAAATCACTTTTTTCAACTATACAAATCCCTGTACATTCTCTAGAAATAATTTACTCTATTTGTATCTATTTTCCTAGACTTGTTCTTTATAAATCTTGAAAATTAAGTACAATAGAAATAGAAAAAGCGGGCGATTTGCCCGCTTTTGCATTATTTTTTGTTTTTTTCCTCTTGTGAAATATGCGCAAGATTATCATTAACTTCTAAACCATAAAACTTCCCCTGCATATATTTACCAACTTTTCTTCTTTCGATTTTTGTATCTTTATCTGCTTGAATAGCCCTATAAGAAGGTATCACTGTACCTTTTTTAAAAGGAGCAACTACTAAAAATTCGTTATATCGAGTTAGAACTATAAGGGTATTTTCTTTGTTTAAGTTTATAAAGTCAAATTCTTCTTGGTTCTTTGCATCTTCATACCCCTTTACACAAACATAAGTAAACATAAGGATAAGTATTAATATCATAAGGATATATGAACCAAATTTATTACCAATTACCTCAAATATATATTTTGGTTCTTCTGCATCCTTATTTATTTTTTTAAGATAGCCATCTGAAGTTTTTACTCTATAAATAGGAGAAATAAATGTATACACATATATTAAAAAAATTCCTATTATTATAGATTCCGGGCTAAGAAGTATAGAAAATATTTGTTTCATAGTAGAATTGTCATTAAAATACTTTTTAAACATTATGTCCAACAAATCAAAGGGTAGCTCCCAAAACGATATAAGTAAAACTACGAAAATAATACTTCCCATTAAAAGTCGTTTAAGCCATGAAGGAGTATTGGATATTGAAAGTAAACCAGCAAAAAATTTGTGATTGACTAACATTAAAGCTGTTAACACAGGAATAAAGTAAAGTAAACCTATAAATATATTATTAAAGATTTTCGCACCGCTCATCTGTAAATATTCCATAGGTATCTTAAAATATAAAAAGTATCCAAATTCATATACGTAAGCTAAAGATAAGAGACTTATCCCTAAAATGATATATACAGATTGGAAAGTTTTTTCTAAAAAATCCTTTATACTTCCTTGTTTTAAGTCGTTTTTTTTCTCAGATTCATCCATACTCTATGTCCACACTCTCCCTCTATGAATCAAAATCTTTCTTACGAGTGCTCATGTATTCTCACGAAATCTTAATTTTTATAAACAAAATTCGAAATTTCTTTGCCACTTTTGGTGCATCTTCTACTGTCATCTTGCTAATCGTGTTGAGAACGAAAGAATAGATTTTCAGTAGGCTCATACTGCTCTCGTTTGGGAACAGTAGTTAGCTTATGTAAACGGTTTATAATCATTCTTTTGGTTCCTAATGCACTTCTTTTGCCAGCACCGTAGACTTCCCAGTAGATATCCAGGTAATCATACTCCGGAAAATCTTCTTCCCAAATTTTTGATATTTGTTTTCCTTCCTTAGCTAACCTTACGATGATTTCTGCATCTCTCTTATCCATATCCTACCCCCTAATTCTCTTTACCTATTTAATTATGGGATAAAAGGCATTGTATTTACATAACTTTTGTTCGATTTTATTCGTCAAAATACGACAAAAAAAGCATCCTGATTCCAGTTCGGAATAGGATGCTGTGGAAAGTTTGTATAGAAAAAGCAGGCTATGCCCGCTTGTCTTGTTTATTGGTTCAGTTGATCTTGAAGGATTTCTTTTAGCAGTTTCAGAACACTTTCTTCCTATGGAGCGTTGGCGCCTAGTTCGCTGTAGGAGACTTTTAAAAAGGGAGAACATATAAATCTTGAGCTTTACAGTGGCGTTTAGACACCATAAAGATTACGGCAAGCTAGTGCATAATTCTGATATGACGGAAGTTGTCTTATCTTAGCACTAATTATAGAGCGACGCCGTGCTAGTGTACCCCTGTTTGGATCTAGTACAGCCAATAGCTCAGGGTCTCCTTCCTTAGCTTTTTCATACTCACCAATTAAACACATAGTCTGCTTTACAACTTCTTGATGAGCTGCCTGAGTTTCATCATAGGGAGGAGTTACACCAAAAGGAAGTGAATGAATATGTCGTTTACCAAGTGCTCCTTCAGGTTGAAAATCTTGAATAATTTGATTAATTGCCTGACTGTTAAAAAGACCTGTTAAATATATGGCTTCATGAAGAGTTTCTACTTGTGCCCAGTTTAATGTTTGGTCCACAATTATCTTATCAAGATTAAATAAGTCGGCTTTTTTAAATGCTGAGCAAACAATCCCTCCACTGGTTCCTGTAAATACAAGATATCCAGTAGGTTTTATTATTTGCTGGGAAAGTTTATTCCGCATATTAATTTTCTGTTCCCAAAGCAAGTCTATATCTGCTTCAGGACCAATCGCCTCACAAATTTGCCTAAAAACTGCAGAAGCCGAAGCTCCTTTGGCTGCAAGAGCCACTCTACTAAGAGGTTCCCACGTACCGCTGTCACTTTTACGTATTGGAAGAAGGGCCTTAACGGGCTCTGCTAAGTCGAATGGCGTTAACAAGTTTGAAGTAAGAACATCAAAAAACAAATCATCTGGGAGAACACAAGGAGTAATCTTAAAATCTTTGTAGTTCTTTGCATCCTTAATAACAAACGATATAGAACTTGTATTTCTATCAATTGGCCGGACACTCCACTGTTGTTTCCCACGATGAGGTGGACTTGCAATCACCTCATGAAAGAATAATGTACGCGGCATAATGTCAGCACCTTGTTTAAAATTAGCAGGAGAGAAAAAACCTTCTATTTTAGAAAGTTTTTGCTCACTCCAAGCGCTTCTCTTTCCTTGAACATTTCTATAGAATATACGTTCTGCCAACCCAGTTTCACTAGCCAACGCCCCAGGTATCGGATCAGGCAACTCAGCTCGCTGTTTTGCCTTTCGACCGAATAGTACAATACCCTTGTTCTTAAAAGTATGCTCTTCCACTCGCCAAATCTCTTCTAAAGAAAAATATACGGAACGTTCAGATTCAACAAATTTTGCTGCTCGGAAAGGTTGATGATGATATCCATTAAGCACAGTTTCTGGTGTTATACAACCTACCACTGCTTCTGGCCGCAAATATCGGTCAACTGCATGAAGCAAGAAAATTGTAGCCATTTCAATATGTAAAAACGAAGGACCTGGCGGCTTAATTCCAAATTGCTCTGCTTTTGTCTTTAAAACATCTTGATACGGATTGTCAGCTATTTTGCTTAACGCAAGCCATGGAGGATTTGATACTAAACCATTAAATTGACCTGCAACCAGTCCTGGTCGATAACTATTACGCAAAATAAATGCCCAAATCCCATTTTGACCTTCGCGATTAAGTCGTGCTACCGTGATAATAAAATCATTTAAAAACCTTTTTACAGATTCCCGTTGAGTTGAATCTATTTCTACACCTGAATAGCTTAACACGTTATTAATGACATCATTAAGTACCTCCTCATCAAGAGTAGATTTACTATCTAGAGACATTGCCATTTCATAACCAATATCTAGAATACTATCGAATGCGGACTGAAATTCAGGAGATATTAAAAAACAAGGTAATTGAATTTCACTGTCTGCAATCTTTAATTTGTAAAACTCTTCCCCTTCATCTTCAATTGCTTCTGAAAGAGGGGTAATAGCGAATAAGGAATCAGCATGATAAATAGGAATAGTAACCGTAAATGTACCAAATGGCTCTAACCAATCTCGCGCAGCAAGAACCCAGCTAATTTTAGAGAGCATTACAGCCAAAGGATCAATATCAAAACCGGTAATTGCCTCAGAGATTAATTGAAGTTTTTTGTCTGATGCTAATTCCTCACCATCTCCCATAATACGAGCCTTTGTAAGTTTGACCCCTTCAACAATCATTGCCCCAGACCCACAACACATGTCTACTAACTTAGGATATTCATCAGCTGGTAATTTTGAAATGACATGATTAACAATTAGCCGAGCAAGCCAACTAGGGGTCCATTCTTGCCCGAGTAGTAGGCGTTGAGAGCGTTTTGCAAGCTGAGCCATCATTTGTCCAAAAAGGTCTTCAGCTGGTACTTTGGAGAAGTCATATGCTTTAAGATCTTCTTGCAAAGCACGAGCTATAGGTAACAGTTGATCTAGGAAATCCCCTTCGTTTATCCAGCCAAAGTAATCATATTCCACAAGATTTGATAACCCTTTTGTCTTAAAAAATCCGCCCTGTAGAATACTACGTAACTCAGAATCATCACTTAAAAGAGCCTTACGCTCAATTATGTTTGCACAGACGAGCTTTGCCAAGGTTAAAATATAGAGCTCGTCAGCATATGTATCCTTATCAAAAGATTCCATAGCTGTCTTATCCCGTAAGTAGCTAACAAAGCGACACCATAAATCAGAAATAAGTTTTGCATATTGCGGGCGAGAGGCAAAAGCCTCCTGCACCAGATATCTTAAAGCATAAGTATGCCGGGAACAAAACTCACTGTCGAAACCAAAATCCTTAGCTATTGATGATGCAGTGAGAGGACGGGAGCCTAACCTGCCAAGATAAGTATTAAGAAAGTTAATTAGTTTCCTAGCCGCAACTTCATCAGCGGCACTCAAATCAATGTACTCAATTTCTTCAAGCTCGATGTGTTCCCTACCCAGTTTTCCGCTGACCGGAGAACTCACCGACTTAATTTTATATGCTCTCCAACGAACTGTATCGGAAAGAACACCAAGTATAAGCTCTGGATCATGTCCTTTATTTATAAGTGAAGCACAATAATCCTTAACTTGACCAAAGCCAGTTTCAAATTTTCCTTGAATTGTAAGATTAGATTCGTATTCAATTACTGTTAAATCAACCAGGTTATCCACAAATCCAATACGTGTTTGTCCATTTTTTGAAAAATGAACGGCTGACTCTCCACCCTCAATATGAAGCTTTACCCAGCTAGGAACCTCTGGAAAAATCAATCGGAGGTAGGAAGTAAAGTTATGTCTAATAACATCCTCGAGCTTCCCTTCAGCAATCAACTTCAGACTAGCTTGAATACATTGTATAGCAGCTTTAATTTGCGACTCCCTCATAACAATTCCCTCACTTTATCCCTTACTTTTTCTTAACGTAAGCTTTTCTGTTTTGATTACCTGTATTTCTTTTAATGCGCTATCTGCTCGCTCATCTCCAAATATCGCTTTCATGATTAGCCAATCAATTTGGGTAATTATCTTCCCACTGTCAATCCCTATTGTTAGTTGACGACCTAGCGTGGAAAGTTCAGCCCATTGTTCCGGCGAAAGCTTTGGAATCGGTAGCCGCTTTAGGTGAGTAGCCTCTAGTTTTAATGCCCCCCCACCCATAACTGCTGCGATTAACTCCATAGCTGCAATAGACCAACTACTATTCAAACAAGAAAGCAGAGCATAGGCGTCTACAATTCCGTCTTCTTTTAACCAAAGCGTTGAAAAATTGGCATCGATAACAGCTTTTTCAGTTGAATTCATCATAACTTTTGGATGGAGATTATTGATGCGCGGAACAAAAAGATCTGGAATATGCCTCTTTGCAAAAGGAGGTAGCATATACCAAAAACGTGCTGCATTCCAATTTCCATTTTTTGTTTCATTGGTTCGAACAGCAGACAATTGTGGAATCCATTTTGGCTTTTCTTCAGTACCGATATTAGTTTGTGCTGCTATTGTCACAAACTTCGCTAAATTCTCAGGCATTATAAATCGGCCTGACTTTTCAATGAATTCTTCTACATCTTGTACACCTAGCTTACTCAAGTCATTAGGATGTATATAATTTTCTAAGTTCAATACTCGCCCAATTAACTTAGAATTATCAAGCTGATAACCAATTGTCATTTCATTTTGCTTACGTAAAACTGGAAGCAAAACTTGTCTTGGTACTGTGGCACTTGACATATTAAGCTCCTTACCAGGTTTAATTAAACATTCACTATCTCCCTCAGAAATTAAATCACAGTAGAAAAACGAATTAGCACCTGTTCGTAAGCCTTGTCCAACTTGCCACCCCAGCATCTCAATAGTTGTAAAATTCCCTTTATCTTCTTGTTGTAAAAGATTAAGTAAAGCTTGGGGAATTGTTACACCTTTAATTAGCTCATTTATATCAGATACCATTGTCGAAAGATTAGGCTCGCATTTACGTAGCCACGTAGATTTTGATGAAGTAGTCATTAAATCTGTAATCTTACTTTCTAGGCCATAACGAGTGATCGTAAAACCATTTGGACAAACTTTGTTTGTAGCGGTACTTAAACGCACAAGCTCTTGAGCAAAAGAAGCATCAGGATCCAGTGATTCAGGGAAAAGGTTTCCTACAATACTGCGGGAATTAATTGTAGCTGCAGGAAGAGCAACATGAAAATAATCTTGATTCACACACGAACCAATAATATTCTCTGTTCGTGGAACTCGCTTAGCGATAATCAAATTTGTTTTAACCTGCGCATCTTCAAACCATACTCTATGAGCATCCTCGATGACCCACTGAATACGAAAGAATTTAAGTAATAAATAATGGATCGGATAAGCGTAATCTCTACTCAACCATGAATCTGGCACTACCATCGCCAAATTCCCACCCACAGCTGTAAGCATTGCACAAAGAATCCATGAAGGAACAGCTAAATCAGAGAGCCCTGAGTAACCTTCAATAATGGAAATAAAAATTTCTCTATCCCTATCATCGAGACTATCAAGCATCTGAGCTACTTTCAATAAATCACGCCGTACGGATTCAGCACTAGGAAGATTTTCGTTCTCATTCTGGTCATTGGCCACCAAACTTTGATATCTTACATATGGTGGATTAGTAATGACTAAATCAAACTTAGAAGTCGGTAAACTAGAAATAGCTCTCCAGCTAAATGCGTTGCCTTCTATTAAATAAGGAGCATTCTTCTCATCTTTTACCAGTCTGTTTTTAGACATTAACATTGCGTTTGGATCAATTTCTATCCCCGCTAGCATAGTTGATGGAGAAATACTTCTCACTGCAGCAAGCATGTCACCACTTCCACACATAGGATCGATTGCAGAGCTACATCGTTCCCCTATAGCCATGACTGCAAGTAGATGCGCAAGCTTCTCACCAGTGAAATATTGTCCAAGTCGTTTTCGTCGCTCTACACTATTTTTAAGAATACCTGTTCCAGACAATTTTATTTCGTTTACCTCCATCAAACTCCCTCCATCAAATACTTGGTTCTTCTATAAAAATCCGCAGCATCCATCGGAACTCTATGCCCGCTTTCCAAATACCGCGCTATAAAACGTGCATATAGCCTTTCCGCAGTTCGCTCTTTTGGATCAAGTGACATTAATGCTTGTTCTATAAGTTCTCCTATTACTTGATCCGCTTCAAGCATAACCATTGAATGCGCGAAAGAAGATGGATTCTTGGAGAGAAGTAAAAGTGGATCGCCTTTTACAGAAACAGTAGATGTCACTTGTTTGAAGCTTCCTTGAAGCTTGTCCAGAATACTAGAAAGCTCAACATGAAAACCAGCATTTTGATAAGCCTCTTGAAGTGCACGCCAAACATCTGCCTTAGCAGAATGAAAAACGACAGTTGCCTTGCCTTCATCTTTAAGCACCCTCGAAATTTCATTAAAAACTTCTGTCATCATTTTTCCATAAACCGATACTGTCTTTTTCTGTGCATTGCTGACGATAATCTCATCGGCCCGATTTGTAGTTTTCCCTAACCAAACTTCATTAAGAAAGTTAATTTCTGAATACGGTATGTAATCCCCAAAAGGAGGATCAGTAAATACATAGTCAATCGATTTGTTGGGCACATTTAGTTTTGTGCTGCTACCTTTAACAACTTGGACTTGGCTTTCACTCTTTTCAATAGTTGCAAATGCTTTAGCAATAGCCTTCGCTTTCCGACGTAATCCTTCAAAAATATTTTTCTCTACTGGTAGGCTGCTAATATAAAGCACTCCAGACTGAGCTCCAGTTAAAACAAAATCTTTCTGTCCAGATTTTACCACAACCCTAGTCATAAGAGTAGCATGAGTGGCATTGTAGCTTAGAACTAGAAGCTTGAGGGCGTCATGGAATTTTTTTGGTGCCATCTCAATTTTTTTCCAAACTTTTGCCATTACACGTAAATTGCGTGGTGTATAAAAATGATGGGCATGAGTAATTCCCTTATGATATCCAGCTCTATGAAGATCTCCCCATGGAATTTCAACAATAGGAATAGGCGAATCGGGAGGTATAGATTCAATTTCTTTTACAAGCATCTCATCAGCTGCTATTGCCGCTCTCGACCATTTTCTTCCATTTGTTTGACCATAGATACGTTTAAGAACCCTTTTTTTACGAATTGCTTGCTGCCCAGTAAGTTCATCATAAAAGCTCTCAAATACACGCTCTACTTCACTCGCTTCCGCCATATTTCCGCATACGGGGCACTTAAACTTTGAAGAGATCGATAAAGGTGACAAGGTAACTACTGAATCCCAAAATGAAACCTGGTGTCTACATTTACTACACTCGAGAACATCGCTCCAAATTGCATGACGGATAGAGCCTTCGTAACCTTGATCATCAACAGCCCTATAAACTTCTCCAATTTCTGTTTCGCAAGCTAAGATTAGATCTTCTGCCGCCTTTAAAAATTCAGTTGTATTAGGTGGCGTACACATTGTACGAGCTATAAAGGCACCTAAAACACTGAGTTCATAAATAATAGCTTTACGCGGTCCCCAAACTACTGGAGCTCCAAGCTTATCAGCTAACTCTATAACCTCTTTTGTTGGATTTGCACAAAGATGTGTCGCCAACCCTGTAGTTCCACTTCCGCCAAACGTATCTAGCACTACATCTCCTGGTTTTGTGTGTGAAGCAATAAACACAGCAATTGATTCCGGAGAAATCTTAGTTGGGTAAGAAAACGCTGAATATAAAGCCCCACTGCGCGAAGCTGGCAGGGGCTTGGAATATAATTGTGCTAAGCCTTCAAAATACGTGGATGCGGAGAGGCTTTCTTCATAATCAGTTTTATTATTTTTCTGAACCATCTGTTTTTCCATCCTCTCTACGCTCAATCTTTTTATTATAAGAAAAGGGATTGTTATACAATGCAATCAACTAAGCAAATTCTAGATTACATATTTTATTTAAAAAATTACTTTTGGAAAAATAAGAAAAGCCATCGTCATAACTCTTCAATAGAATTGAACATTTCCATTAAAGAAGATATCGACATGGCCTATAATTAAATCTGCAATATGTTCATAGCTTCTGCATAAAACCCCTTAAAGAATTAAATGAATGTTAAATTCTAAAACAAATACCTTCCTGAATTATAACATAACATCTAATAAAATAATTACTGTGTTAAAATTAGATTAATTTAAGGTCATCGCCAAACTCTGTAGTTGACGCGAACAGGAAATTACAATTCTACAATTAGTAAAATAAGGAGATTCACTGCTACACTTCTTCTATTTTACTTCCTGTGATGTTTGTTAAACTACATTCTTTATTCTTTGTTACTGGGTCTTATTATATGCGGATGGTGTTATCAACCAAAAAGACTACCTCGGTATGTACTTTTATCCTTATTTTTATTTCATTCATCTTCAACAAAACAAATTAAAAAAGCTACCCGGTTACTCACCTGGTAGCCTTTCATAATACCTACTTCAGATTCTGCATCTCTTCCTGGCAGCTTTGACAAATCATTTGTATCAAATTCATTTTTCTTTAACCCATGTTTGGAGAAACTAAACCAATATAAATAATTTATATTAACCTTTTTCAACTTGTTCGATTTTTAGACCGAAAATCTGAGGTGGTTCTATTCCATTCATCTGAAGGTATGTTGATAATTGACCACGATGATGCATTTCATGTTCCGCCAATGCCATCATGATCCTCCAGGAACTTACCTCATGTCCATGTAGGGCTGGAACCTTTTTTGCCAATAGCTCATTTCCTAAAGTTAATAAACCCTCCATTAACCTTGCATGACACGCTTCTAGGTAATGAACAATTTCCTCTATATTTTCCCCTTTACTACTTTCATGACCTGGATAGATCCACTTTCCATGCTCAAATACATTTAAGAACATGAGTTGAGAGGAACCTAGATGTCGAAGTAAATCTCCCGTTGAAAATTTATCTTCAGCTGGTTTCCATTCTAAGATAGAATTCGGTACAACCTTAACATACTGCATGGTACGCTTTCGTAATCCATCTAAAAACTTTACAAACTCCTCCACATCACGAATCATAAATACCACCCTTTTTTAAAATTTTTGCTTACAAGTACATCCATATTTCATGATTCATGTTGTGAAATCCTTTTTTTAAACGGTTTTGTTAAAGATAACTGCACGTTAGTTCAACAAAAGGGAATAAGCTTCCCAAAGCCTACTCCCTTTTCTCACGAAATCATTACAAAAAATTCAACCTGGACGTTATCTTTCGCGATTGAGATACCGCTAATTTTTGGGATACAAAAAAGGGGGACTCCTTGAAATCCACCCCTTTTTTATTGCCGAAACACTACAGCAGGCTCCGCAAGCGTTGGTTTTGCTCCGCAGAAATCTTTCTATTCCTACTCTGGTTTACGATTTACTCATTATTTCTTTCTATCCACTCTTCCACGATTTCATACGTTCCGTCCTTTGTTGCTTTCTGCTTCAGATACTTCATGTCGATTCGCTCTCTATGAGCATAATACAAGCGGAATGCCCACTCACAATCACTCTGGGAACGCCAAAACTTACAAGCACGCAACCGATCACAAATAATATCTTCAATCCCGATTACTTTAACATAGCGTCCATTCCCGATATTGAGCTTTGTAACCCGGCTGTAATCACCGTCTAACCAGTTATCTGGTATCTCTACAATCAACCCAACTTCTTTGTGATACCAGTCCTTTCCTTGCTTTTCAAATCCAAGATCTAATAATACCTGGTTCGCTTTATCTCGACCGTTCAATACAAAATCAATGTCCTCTGTTAAATAACTATTCCGGGTGTAGAGCTCAACAGAGAATCCACCTACGATGATGGGTTCTATATTCAAAGACTCTAGTATCTCTGTCAAAATTGCCGAGAACAGGAGCATTTTTTCTGTTTTAGGCTTTCCCTTTAATCCATATACTTCTGCTCGATACGACTTAATCGACAAAATAATCCATCTCCCTGTCATTGATATAGCGAACCTTTCCTTCTTCAACAGCTCGCATCCATTTTTCTCGGCAAATTATATCCAAACAACGCTGTTCATCTTTGTCTCGTGGTCGGACTCGTGTCTTACGCCCATTCCCACGAAATAATTTATAGGCCCGTTCATTTACCTCTTGTTGCTTTTCATCGATTTCTTTAAAGAACTCGTCTATGTTGAATTCACGCATACTCTTCCTCCTATTCTGTTCCTATACCTCCCTGGTTTCATTGTACCTTTCTCTAAAAAAATTTACCCTCCTGCTACTTCAATGTAACTACAATGTCCTCTGCAAAAGAGTATGTCTGAGCCAGCTGCTCCATAATCGCCTCTTTAATTTCCTCTTCCATATCCTTATGGAACATCCGAGGGATCGGGGCGATCAGCTGCGTCATTTCCTCGGAATAGTTTACTTCAATCCCAACATAACAGAGCTCGTCCTTTTCATCCACGTCCAGTATCACACTGGCCGGCAGTACTTCCTGTAACACCTGCTTCTTGTACGTAATGTCCGCATCCAGTTTAAAAAGGAAGTCGTTTTCCCTCTCCTCTACTTCTTTTACCTCGAAGCTAAATTTAAATGGCTCGTAGATGAATAGTTCCCCTGGTGACACTTTGAGGAATTCGCACAGGGTATTAAACGTATCGTACTGAATTCCTTTCGCATTGTGGTTCATCAGAGAACTGATTGTTGTCCGCGACATCCCCGTTCCGCTGGCAATATCGGCGATTTTTAGTCCTCTCTCTGCCATTAAAACAGCTAAATTACACTTTATCATATACAACACCTCACATTTAAAATATCATATCGACTTCATAATAAACAATATATTGTTTATTTGGTTGTTGACCAAATTTTTATCATTATGTACAATATAAAGAAAAAATAAACAGACTATTGTTTATTAATATGATATTTTGTTTATTGAGGTGATTCAAGTGATTACATCGAACTTACCAGTTCTGATGGCGAAACATGGAGTGAGAACATTAGCTGAGGTTGTAAGACAGACAGGCTTGTCCAGGACGACGTTGACCACGGTCTACTACAGCAGGGGAAAAGGGATTCAGTTCGATACGATGGATGCCCTGTGTGAGATGTTTGGGGTTGGAGTTGGGGAACTGCTGGTATATACGAAAGAGGAAACATCAGAAGAAATTTATAGAAACGATACTCACCGCTGTTGAAGTGGTCAACAGCGAAATGATAACTGTGTTGACTCCTTCTTTAAAACAGGTTGATGATATTGACCTGTTTTATAAGCAAAGGTAATTGTAATCCAGATATTGTTATCCATAAAAAAGATGTCCATTTATGGTTACTTTCTATTATTCAATACGATTCGGAGGAAAAAGAGTTTTTTAAACACCTCAAAGGTATTAGCGTTATAATAACACCCGGTGGTTTTCGGGAACTCCTTTACCTGTCCTGTGAAGGTATAGAATTTTAATTAAAAATCAGAGTTAATTCTCTCCATGGTTATCATAACCATGGATACCCTGATCAGAAAAGGGGAGGTCATTACGCCCCCACCTTTTTATTACTCCCTGTCTCATACCTCATTTCCAGTGTGACCACTTCAGATGTTTACTCATAAAACCTGGCCGTTTTGTCACATCTCGCATGCAGAAAGAGACAAAGCTCTTTTTCCCCATTATTCATCTTACGGATCTTGTATGATAACGAAGAAGGAAGGTGAAAAACAATGAAAGGCCATTTTCGGAAACGTGGAAGCAAATGGACATTTGTCCTTGACTTAGGTCGAGATGAAAAGACAGGAAAGAGAAAACAAAAGTGGTTTTCAGGCTATAACACCAAGAAAGAAGCAGAAAAAGCCTGTGCGAAAATCATTGCCGAGTTGTCGGAAGGAAAATATAAAGAGGAAAGCACACAAACCATTCAGGATTTTATTCTGGACTTCATGGAAACACAGGTAAAACCATCCACACGAATTACCACATATAACAATCAAATCTTTATCGTAAACAAGCATATCCTTCCTGAGCTGGGTCCCATGCAGCTCAATAAATTAACACCGGCAAAACTCCAACGCTTCTACGCGAAGAAAAGTAAAGAGGGTCTGGCCGCCAGTTACATTCGTAGTATGCATGCTATTTTAAGCAAGGCATTCCGCACAGCGGTTACCTGGGGGTTGCTCGAAAAGAATGTCGTGGCGTTAGTCAAACCTCCTCGGATTGAAACGAGGGATATCTCCATCTGGACGATGGAAGAGGCACAGGAATTTTTATCGTTTGCAGAGGATCGAAAGTTTTTTATTGCCTATGTGCTGGCGATTTATACCGGGATGCGGCGCGGAGAAATTTTAGGCCTACGCTGGCGTGATTGTGATTTGGAGCGCGGAACGGTTAGTATCCAGCAAACCGTGTATAAGTCTAATAATGAGATTCTGATCCAGGAGCCAAAAACGAAAGGCTCAAAGCGTACCATCACTCTCCCTGACTATGCCATCTCCTGTCTAAAAAAGCATAGGGTTCGACAGAATGAATACAAGCTGCGGCTTGGATCTGCTTATACCGATCATGATCTGGTGATGGCAAATTGGAACGGTACACCGGTTGATCCAGCCGATATAAATAAAGATTTTGCCTATGCCATTAAAAAAGCAGGGCTGCCGCGCATTCGCTTCCACGATTTGCGACATACCCATGCCACCATCCTGCTTCGGTTGGGGGAAAACCCAAAAGTCGTATCGGAACGATTGGGCCATGCGGAGGTCGGTATTACGCTCGATACATATTCCCATGTACTGCCGGATATGCAGAAAAACCTCGCGCAAAATTTTGAAATCGCCATGAAAGAAGTAAAGAAAAAGCGCAGCTAAAATCACTTTAGTATGGTAAAGGTTTGCAAAATGTTTGCAAACGCTGATTTTTTAAATCAAAAAGAGCCTGAAAACCTTGTCATATCAAGGGTTTCAGGCTCGCGTTTTCGATATTCAATTATACTTCCATAATAATCGGAAGGATCATCGGTCGGCGGCGCGTCTGCTCATACAGGAAACGTCCAAGCGCATCACGCACATTCGTCTTCAGCGATGACCATTCGTTTACATTCTCTTCCATGCAGCGATTCAGTGTCTGGCTTACAATGCGGTTCGCTTCTTCAAGCAGCGCTTCCGATTCACGTACATACACAAAACCGCGGGAAATAATGTCCGGTCCTGACAAGATTGTTCCGTTTTGTTTGCTCAATGTAACTACAACAACTAAAATACCATCCTGCGATAATAGCTTTCTGTCGCGCAATACGATGTTTCCGACATCGCCTACGCCAAGTCCGTCGATGAGCACAATGCCTGCATGCACTTTCGGACCGTATCGGGCTTTGCCCCCGCTAATCTCAACGGTATCTCCGTTGTCAATCAAGAAAATGTTTTCCGGCTGAACGCCGCATTGTTCAGCCAGCAGGGCGTGTTGGCGAAGCATTCTAAATTCCCCGTGGATAGGAATGAAGTACTTCGGTTTCATTAGATTCAGCATTAACTTCAGTTCTTCCGCACTGCCATGTCCAGATACGTGAATGTGGTTGCCGTATACGACGTCTGCGCCGATGCGGAACAGCTGGTCAACCGTACGCGCCACATACTTCTCATTTCCCGGAATTGGCGTAGCCGCAATCAGAACGGTATCACCCGGCAGGATGTCAGCCTTGCGGTGTGCGGAGCGTGCCATGCGCGTCAGCGCCGACATCGGCTCTCCCTGACTTCCGGTAGACAAGATTACAACCCGTTCAGCGGGAAGCTTGTTAATCTCTTCCGGCTCCACCAGCATGCCTTCCGGGACGTTCAAATATCCGAGGTCCATGGCAATATTTACTACATTCACCATCGAACGACCGATGACCGTTACTTTGCGATCATACATTGCAGCCGCGTCAATAACCTGTTGGACACGGTGAATGTTGGAAGCGAACGTGGCAACTACTATCCGTCCCTTACACTTGTGGAACTGTTCTTTGATTGCTTCGCCAACTTCGCGTTCCGATCCGGTGAATCCGGGACGTTCTGCGTTCGTACTGTCTGAGAGCAACGCCAAAACACCGCGCTCACCGATTTGCGCCATCTTCGCCAGGTCAGCCATCTGATTGTTAACCGGCGTCTGATCGAACTTAAAGTCTCCGGTGTGCACCACATAGCCTTCCGGCGTATCAAGGCAGACGCCGACAGAGTCCGGAATACTGTGATTTGTTTTAAAGAACGTTGCTGTGAAGATGCCGAGCCTGACTTCCGACTTGTTGTCGATCAAGTTCAGCTTAGCATCTCCAAGCAGTCCCGCTTCTTTCAACTTGCCCTCGATCAGTCCGAGCGTCAGCTTGGTCGCGTACACCGGAACGTTCAGATGCCGCAGCACGTACGAAAGTCCGCCGATGTGATCTTCATGACCGTGCGTAATGAGGATACCGCGGACTTTGTCCTTGTTCTCCTGCAGGTACGTAATATCAGGGATAACAATATCGATGCCCAGCATCTCTTCCTCGGGGAATTTTAGGCCCGCATCGATTACCACGATGTCATCCGCGTACTGTACTACGTACATGTTTTTGCCAATCTCGCCCACGCCGCCCAAAGCGAAGATCGACAAAGCTTTCTGGTTAAGTTTCGACAAATTCATTCCTCCTAAATATTCAGTTGTAGTTACATTTAATCAAACAAAATATTCATTTTTATAAAAACCGAACCAGTCACTTGTTAATATTATACATGATGCGTCAAAGGAAAAACAAGTGCTATCACTTGTTACTATCTCCGCAAGTAGCCCTTGTTATGTAATCGTACGACAAAAGGGCAGGAAATAATTTCCCTGCCCTTTTCTTACCCAGTACGGCTATGCGAATAAACTATTTACGTATTCATGCTCTTTTTCAGTAAGCTCCACCAGCGGAAGACGCACGCCGCCCACATCGATCCCTTTTAAGGTCAATGCTGCCTTGATCGGCGTCGGGTTCGCGGTAATAAACAATCCCTCAAATATCGGAAGCAGCTTGCGGTGTAACGCACTCGCCTTCCCGATGTCACCCCCGACGAATGCTTCAATCATTTCGGTCATCTCGTTGCCGATAACGTGGCTTGCCACGCTCACGATGCCCTTGCCACCCACGGACATGCACGGCAGCGTCATTTTATCATCGCCGCTATATAACACGAAATCATCCGCCGTCTGCTCGATAATAACAGACATCTGGCTCAAATCATCGCTCGCCTCTTTTATTGCTACAATATTGGTTACATCATTCGCGAGACGAACGGTCGTCTCCGCTTTCATATTGATAACAGAGCGGCCCGGGATGTTGTACAGCATCACCGGCAGTTTCGTGCTTTCGGCAATCGTTTTGAAATGCTGGTATAAGCCTTCTTGAGATGGCTTGTTGTAATACGGCACGACCAGCATAATCGCGTCCACACCGGTTTCTGCCGCTTTTTGCGTAAGTTCAATGGAAGCGGCTGTGTTATTGCTGCCCGTGCCTGCAATAACCGGAATACGACCATCCACAATCTCGGCTACATGGCGGTATAAGTCTACTTTCTCCTGTCCGCTCAGCGCTGGCGATTCTCCGGTCGTTCCCGCGACGACCAGCGCGGTGGAACCTGTGGCAATCAGATGCTCTACCAGGGCTTCCGTCTTCTGCTTATCTACGTTAAGCTGTCCGTCGAACGGCGTCACCATTGCCGTTACCAATCGTCCAAAATCGATCACGGTTATCCTCCTTAAAATTGCACCTTGTCAAGATCAAACGTTTTGTGCAGCGCCCGAACCGCACGAACCATATCAACTTCCCGTACCAACACCCAGATGGTCGTATGCGAGTCGGCAGACTGGAGAATCTGGATATCCTCCCTCGTCAGCGTTTCAACGATACGCGCCATTACACCGGGAACACCGGCCATACCGGCCCCGATGATAGACACTTTGGCGCAGTGGCGGGCCAGCAGCGGTTCATACCCCATTCCATGCAGAATATCGACCGCTTTCTCTACCACCTCATCATGTACGGTATACGCAACCCCAATCGGATTTACGTTGATAAAGTCGACGCTGATTTCATTCTCGGCCATTGCTTTGAACACCTGCATCTGCAAATCGTATTCGCCCTCTTTGGCCATTACTTTAATCTGCGTCAGATTCGATACATGAGCGATACCCGTAATCAGGCGATCATTTACTTCACCCGCTATCCGATTCGCTTCGGCCACGCTCGTCACCAGCGTACCCTCATCGTCTGAGAACGTGGATCGCACACGGATGGGCGTATTTGTCTGCATGGCGATCTCCACCGCACGGGGGTGAAGTACCTTCGCGCCCTGGTAGGCCATATTGCAAATTTCGGTATACGTAATGGTGGACAGCGAACGAGCTTCTTCGACAATGCGCGGATCCGCAGTCATAATACCGTTCACATCGGTAAAAATGTCGACCATTTCTGCTCTTAGCGCAACGCCGAGCGCCGTTGCCGACGTGTCGCTGCCGCCTCTTCCCAGCGTAGTCGTATCCCACTCAGTCGTCCGACCCTGAAAACCGGTTACAATGACCACTTTCCCCTGCTCAAGCTCACGAAGAATCCGTTGCGGATTGATAGTCACAATCTGAGCGTTCGTGTAGTCATCATTTGTCAAGATACCGGCCTGACCCCCCGTTAACACAATGGTATTCAGGCCTTTGGCGTTCAGCATGCTCGCCATTGTCGCGGCGGAAATTACTTCCCCGCATGACATCAGCATATCGGTCTCCCGTTTGCCGAGTGCATTTCCGTTCTCTTTAATTAGGTCAAGCAACGTATCGGTGGCGTACGGATCTCCTTTTCGCCCCATCGCGGATACGACGACGCAAACGCTGTATCCCTGCTCCAGCGCTTTTTGGATATGCTGAGCCGCACGCTCTCTCTTTTCGGCGGTCGTCAGAGACGATCCGCCGAATTTTTGAACAAGTATTCTCATGCTGCTCTCATAGCTCCTTACATTAAGACTCCTTAATCAAGTTGCGTTTTACAAGCTCCTCAGCGATTTGTACCGCGTTCCATGCGGCGCCCTTTAACAGGTTATCGGATACAATCCACATGTGCAAGCCCTTCGGATTGTCGAGATCGCGGCGCAGACGTCCGACGAATGTCTCAATTTTGTCTGCCGCATCGATCGCCATCGGGTACTCCTGCTCTTCCGGATTATCCTGCACCACAATGCCCGGCGCATTTTCAAGCAAAGAGCGAACCTCAGCTAAATCGTACTCATTTTTCAGCTCTACATATACAGACTCCGAGTGACCTTTGACGACTGGAATGCGCACGCACGTTGCCGCCACAGCAATGGTCTCGTCGGAGAAAATTTTCTTCGTTTCACGCACCATCTTCATTTCTTCATTTGTAAAGCCATTTTCTAAGAATACATCAATTTGCGGAATGGCATTGAATGCAATCTGGTGCTTTTTCGGAAGTGAACCGACCGGCAGCACTTCTTTCTTTACTTCGTTGCCACGAATAATGGCTTCTGTCTGATCATGCAGTTCCTGAATCGCTTTGGCACCTGCGCCGGATACCGCCTGATACGTAGAGACGATAATGCGCTCGATTCCGTATTTTTCACGCAGCGGATTAAGCGCCGCTACCATCTGAATCGTAGAGCAGTTCGGATTGGCGATAATGCCGTTATGCTCAGCCATCGCTTCCGGATTGACTTCCGGTACAACCAGCGGTGTATTCGGGTCCATGCGAAATGCACTCGTGTTATCAATACAAATCGCACCGCGTTTCGCCGCTTCAGGCGCCAGTGCTTTGCTTACGCTTCCCCCTGCACTGAACAGAGCAATCTGTACACCTTCAAACGCTTCCGGTGTGGCTTCTTCAATCACAATCTCTTGGCCCCTAAATTGTACGGTCTTACCCGCCGAACGAGCGGACGCCAATACTTTCAACGATTGAAGTGGGAACTGCCTCTCTTCCAACATCTTTAACATTTGCTCCCCTACTGCGCCGGTAGCGCCGACGACTGCTACATGATATCCCTTGTTATTCTCCATGTTTCCCACTCCTTTGTGCTCACCGAATCTTACGGTGTGACTATATTTTTTATTATGAAAATAGCAAAAAGCGCTATTGCATATAGCGAAACTTCTCTACCAGCATAGGCTGTAACTGTCTTCCTTCCAGTGCTGCTTCACACGTCTCTTTAATAAGCTCCATACGAGCAACGAGAGAATTCGGCTTCTTATCCGGGGCGTCCTGGCCATACGGTACCATGTAAATGTTCTTGGTCACCATCAATTTTGCTACGTTAGCGGCGTTAAGTCCCAATCCATCATTTGTAGAAATGGCGAGAACAACCGGACGCAAATTACGTAATGTCGCTTTTGTCGCCATCATCACCGCACTGTCAGTGACCGCATTGGCAAGCTTGCTGAGCGATGTGCCCGTGCAGGGCGCAATGACCATTACATCGAAACGCTTGCTCGGACCGAGCGGCTCGGCGTCTACGATCGTTGAGATGATGTCATTTCCGGTAATGGTATGCAGTTGTGCATGCCAGTCGCTTGAGTTGCCGAAGCGGGTGTCTGTTGTCGCGACCGTATGACTGATAACCGGCACCACCTCGGCGCCCGCATCAACCAGTCTCTGAATCTCCGGCATTACTTCTGCAAACGTGCAATGCGACCCTGTCAATCCGAAGCCAATTGTTTTACCCTTGAGATCCATCTCGATCCCTCCTGTTTCCCGTTTGTTCGAAAACAAGACGCGACAGTGTGTTCGCAATAATTTGTCCCGCAGTTTTCGGTGCAACGATTCCGGGTAAACCTGGAGCAAGGATCGCTTTAATCCCCCGCTTCTCCGCATACCGGAAATCGGTGCCGCCCGGTTTGGAGGCAAGATCGATAACCAGGGCATGGTGCTGCATATTTGCAATCACCTTGGCGGTAATAATAAGGTGGGGGATTGTATTAAAAATTAAATCCGCGTCGTCCACATGATCGCTCAGCGTATCGATATGGAACGGGGTCAGTCCCATCTCGAAAATGCGGGCCAGATCAGCCGACTTTCGGGCGCCCACCCGCACATGCGCACCTAATGCATGCAGAGCACGTGCCATGGACACACCAACCCGGCCTAACCCTAAAACCAGGCTGGTTGAGTTATGAATCGTGAAATCGGTATTTTGGATAGCCATCATCAGCGCGCCTTCCACTGTGGGAATCGAGTTATAGATAGCGACATCATCGCGATCCATCAACTCCACAAGACCAAGACCCCGCTTCCCCGCAACTCTCGTTAAGAAATTGCGGGCGATCCCGGTATAAATGCAGCAGTTGTCAGGCAACGCGGCAAGGAGTTCTTCCGTCAGTTGCAGGGGTTTGGAACAGAAAACGCTCTCGACGTACCCCTTATCATCCGATCCTACAATCGGCAGAATTAAGGTGTCCACATCGTGCAAGACATCAGCAGAAAGCGGTCGCTTCACCGCGCCGGTAAAGTTGCTCTCCAAATTATCAAAGCCGATGAGGGTTACTACGGCATCCAATTCAATGAATTTCTTGATGACTTCAAGCTGACGGGCATCCCCGCCGATGAAGGCAGCATGAATTCCTGTTAGCATAAGATAACCCCTTTCAAACCATTTTACTGCAAACCTTCGTTAAGATAAAGCACAAAACGAACGCAGCTACCATGGTTTCCCGGAATTCGTTGCATTTCTATCCTCATCGTATTCGATGTCACCCGGTATGGTGACAGACGCCCATCGCTCATTTTCTCTTATCCTTTTGCCGATTTCTCTTTCATTTCGATGATGATCATTTCGCTTCCGATTTTACGGACCGCTTTCCACGGAATCATAATCTCTTCCTTTTTCCGTCCAAGGCTAAGCAGACTGCCTGTTGGAAGTATGATAGACTCGATTTTTCCTGAAGCCGGATCAATAATAAGATCCGATTGCCCTACTACACCCATTCGTTCGCCGTTATCCAGATCAATGATTTCTTTGCCGCCCAGTTCGCTGTACCGCATTAGATCGCCCCCTTGTATACGATAAATTTACTTTTGTACATTATAGATGTATACGCTTGATAGGCCGTTATCATTAGCGTGCGGACAACAAAAGTCTTTTGAACTTGCCTATTACCTAACCGGGGGAATGATTATGCGCACACTTTGCATTTCCGACATTCATGGACACTACGATGCATTTTGCCGTCTGCTTGAACGTGTCAGTTATAACCCGGCTTCCGATCGGCTCGTACTTATGGGAGATTTCATCGACGGAGGTGCTGGACACAATCGTCAGCTCAACTGCCTTGCCATTACGGAACACGGTTACGAAACGTACAGCGTCTCTATTTCCTCGTAAAAGAAACAAGAAAAAGAGACGGCAACGCTTGCAGGTTCATTTTTCCTAAAAAGTAGTTTATGTCCGCGTGTTTCCGTCCAAATGAGACCTACCAAACATCCAGGTAATTCGAAGATGGAGACAGTGATAGGTCTCTTTTCCGTTCGGACGAAAACACGCGAAGCGGGAAAAATGAAAGGCAATGCTTATGCCGTCTCTTTTTCTTGTTTTCCTTTTTATACTCCTGTATGCCCAAAGCCCCCGCTGCCCCGCTCCGTATCATCCAATGATTCTACTTGCACGAACTGTACACGTGGCACCCACTGGAATACAAGCTGGGCGATCCGGTCACCGCGCTCGACTATGAAAGGCTCTGTCCCATGGTTAATCAGGATGACACCTACTTCGCCGCGGTAATCCGCATCGATCGTTCCGGGCGCATTCAGTGTGGTGATCCCTTTTTTATAGGCCAGGCCACTGCGCGGACGCACCTGCGCCTCTAAATTATCCGGCATCGCCATGGCAAAGCCCGTTGGAACTAAAACCCGCTCTCCGGGCTGAAGCGTCACCCGCTCCGTAACAGCAGCCCGTAAATCAAAGCCGCTCGCTAAATCCGTCATTTTCTGCGGAATACCAATGTCTTCGTTTCCTGGCAAAATAGTAATCTTTACGCTAGCTTCGTACAAGAATATCGCTCCTCATATAGTCTGGAATCATCTCAAGCGGGCTGACGAGCGCTATCGCCACCGGGTTTGTGAAAATTTCTTCAGCCACCTTTTTTACACTTTCGACGGTGACGGCCTCGACACGCTGGATAATTTCATCTAAATCCAGATGGCGCGAAAGCAGTAACTCGTTCTTGCCCAGGCGGCTCATGCGGCTGCTGGTGCTCTCCAGGCTCAACATCAGGCTGCCTTTAAGCTGCTCTTTGCCTTTTTTTAATTCTTCGGTGCTAATACCGCCATCACGCAGGGCAGCTACTGTATTCATCATAACGTTGTATACTTCCTCAAGCTGCTTGGTCGCCGTGCCGGTATACAGCGTAAATGTACCTGAGTTTTTGAATGCCGAGTGATACGAATACACAGAGTACGCAAGACCACGC
>NZ_DFMZ01000048.1:0-12162 GCF_002375825.1 Aneurinibacillus sp. UBA3580 | reverse complement strand
CCCCGCTCTTCCCGCACTTCCTGGAACAGACGCGAACTCATGCTGCCACCAAGCACGTTGTTCATTAAAATAAGCGAGTAGATGTCTTCATGTCCTACGTCATAGCCCGGGAAAGAGAGGCAAAGATGCGCTTGCTCCGTATCTTTCTTTCTCCAAATGGAGCCTGCGGTAAAGTTCGGTTTCACATCCGGTGTCAGCTCTTTCGTCGTGCGTTTGTAACCGGAGAAATAACGGGTAATCTCACCGAGCAATTTGTCGGTTACGTTGCCTGCCACCGTAATGACCGTTTGCTCCGGCGTGTAGCGTGCTTCAATATAGCGGTGTATATCCTCCCGTGTGATTTGATTCAGCACATCCTCCGTGCCAAGAATGCTGTAGCCAAGCGGATGCGTTTCGTAGCATGCCTTGGCGACGAGATCGTGCACCAGATCATCCGGTGTATCGTCATACATACGGATTTCCTCAATGACGACATTTTTCTCTTTCTGCAGTTCCTGCTCATCAAATACCGAATTGAAGTACATATCCGATAAAATATCAAGTGCAACCGGCGCATGTTCATCCAGCACCCGCGCATAATAACAGGTGTATTCTTTTGAAGTAAACGCGTTCACATGCCCGCCGATTTGGTCGAACGATTCGGCAATTTGCTTCGCCGAGCGGGCCGTGGTCCCTTTAAACAGCATGTGTTCAATAAAGTGAGAGATGCCGTTCACTTCTGCATTTTCATATTTCGAACCCGTGCCGATCCATATGCCTAAAGCAACAGAACGGACTGTCGGTATTTTCTCGATAATGACGCGCACGCCATTGTCCAGCGTATATTTTTCTATCACTACGCCTGCCTCCTCCAAATGACAAGAATGTCACATATTTTTCTACTATAACAAACTTAAGAAGTGCACTCAATAGGGGGGCACACGACGCGTGGAGAGGGTATCACTGACCGTGCCAAGCGTAAGTTTTTTCTCTTTGACATATCGAATGAGCCTTGGCAGTGCTTCTGCCGTGGGCGCCGTCGGGTGCATAAGCACAAGCACACCGTTATTGATTTTCGGAGCGACCGTACGAAACCATTGGTCCGGAGAAGGTTTACGCCAATCGACGGTATCGGCTGTCCACAGAATCGTCCTCAGATGATAACGGGCGGCCATATCGACAACCCGCTGATCGAAATCACCGGACGGTGGGGCAAATAGTGTCGGTGTAATGCCTGTAGCTTCAGTAATGGCGGTGTTGGTCTTTGTAATTTCCTGTTCCATGCGTGTTAACGAAAGCTGGCTCATGTTCGGATGCGAATAGGCATGACTGCCAATCTCATGACCAGCTTCGGCTATTTTCTTCGCTTCGTCAGGATATTTCTTCGTCCAGCTTCCATCAAGAAAAAAGGTAGCTTTCACTTTTTCTTTCTTCAATGTCTCGAGGATGGCTGGCAAATATTCATTGCCCCAGGCGACATTAATCATGAGGGACACCATAGGTTTATCGGAATTCCCCCGATAAATCGGGGCGGCGGCCAGCTGGTCTAGTCCAATAGTCGGCTTTACTTCCCGATACACGATGAGTGACTCATCCCACCTCCCGGCCTGCTGCATCCGCTGCAGGCTCGCCTCTTCATCAATGGAAAGCCCATTATAGCCGGGAATCGCTTTCCAGATCGGATCGATACGCGCGTTTACCGGGGGAATATTTTTTGTTTTGGCCGCTTCCTTCAATTGCTGCTCCCATTGTGCCACCTGGTTTGTCAGCGCTGCCCGATCCATCTTCTTCGATGCGATATATAAATTCACCGACTCCGATGTCATTACACTATATAAAAAGAACAGAAAGCACAGCAGAGCCAACAATCGATTCATACCTCTTCACCCCTCCCGCACATGGATAAGTTTGTACAATCTTATGCGGAAAGGGATGCAAGCATGCAGCCTGCTTCATTTTTTTGAAAATAGTATATACATACAAAAAATAGCGACTGACTTGAAGTCGTGTGTCGCTATCTTTCTACTTATTGATTCTTATTTTCCGCTGCTTCTTTCTCTTTTTGCTTCTGCTCTTTCAGCACCGCTTTATGAGAAAGGTTCACACGGCCTTGGTTGTCGATTTCAGTAACTTTGACCAGCAGCTTGTCCCCGATGGACACGACGTCTTCGACTTTGCTGACACGCTCTTCCGCCAGCTGGGAAATATGAACAAGTCCGTCTTTGCCCGAGAACAGCTCTACGAAGGCACCGAACTTCTCGATACGCTTAACGGTACCGTTGTAGACCTGCCCCACTTCGACTTCACGCACAATGTCTTCAATAATCTGCTTCGCCCGTTCGTTCGCATCTGCGTCCGGCGAAGCGATATATACGCGGCCATCCTGCTCAATGTCAATCTTTACGCCTGTTTCTTCGATAATCTTGTTAATGACGCGGCCGCTTGGTCCGATAACATCACGGATTTTGTCCGGATTAATGCGAAGAATCGTGATCTTCGGCGCAAACCGTGACAATTCCTTACGCGGCTCCCGGATCGTTTCTTCCATTTTATCCAAAATGAATAAACGGCCTTCACGTGCCTGGTTCAGCGCCTGCTCAAGAATTTGGCGATCGATCCCCTCGATTTTGATGTCCATTTGCAGCGCAGTAACCCCTTTACGCGTACCGGCTACTTTGAAGTCCATATCACCAAGATGGTCTTCCATACCTTGAATGTCAGTTAGAATCGTGACATGCTCTCCATCTTTAACAAGACCCATGGCAATACCGGCTACCGGCGCCTTAATCGGTACACCTGCATGCATCATCGCCAGCGTACTCGCACAGATGCTTGCCTGAGAGCTGGAGCCGTTTGATTCAAGAACTTCGGAGACGAGACGAATGGTGTACGGGAATACGTCTTCGCTCGGGATAACCGGCTCAAGCGCACGCTCACCAAGCGCACCGTGTCCAATTTCACGGCGTCCCGGCGCACGCAGCGGACGGGCTTCCCCTACGCTGTACGGTGGGAAATTATAATGGTGCATAAAACGCTTGGACTCTTCCAGGCCAAGTCCGTCAAGAATCTGTACGTCACCGAGCGCACCAAGCGTACATACACTGAGCACCTGGGTTTGTCCGCGCGTAAACAGGCCGGAGCCGTGCGTGCGCGGCAGCAGATCGATTTCGCAGGAAATCGGGCGAATCTCATCTAATGCACGACCGTCCGGACGCACTTTATCATGTGTAATGAGGCGGCGGACTTCGCTTTTCACGATGTCATGCAGAATTTCGCTAATCTGCTTTTCTTGTTCCGGATACGTTTCCGCAAAATGTTCCAGCGTTTCCTCATTGATGGCATCAATCGCATCATAACGCGCCTGTTTCTCCTCGATGCGTACGGCCTCAATTAAGCGTGCTTCCGCATAGTCCCTTACAGCCGCTTCAATCTCCGAATCGAAGGAAATCAGCTCGACTTCCATTTTTTCTTTGCCGACTTCGGCCGCGATTGTACGGATTTGCTCAACGATTTTGCGAATTTCTTCATGGCCGCGCATAATCGCCTCTAGCATAACTTCTTCCGGCACTTCATCGGCACCCGCTTCAACCATGTTGATCGCATCATATGTACCGGCTACGGTCAGATTCAAGTCGCTCTTCTCCAACTGCTCTACAGTCGGATTGATGATAAATTGTCCGTCGACCCGTCCTACGATAACGCCGCCGATCGGTCCGTTGAACGGTACATCGGAAATGCTCAGGGCGGCGGACGTTCCGATAATCGCTGCCACTTCCGTTGAACAATCCTGATCCACCGACAGCATCGTGTTTACGATTTGCACTTCATTACGGAAGCCTTCCGGGAATAGCGGACGAATCGGACGATCAATCAGTCGGCTGGTTAATGTAGCCTTCTCGCTTGGACGTCCCTCGCGTTTAATGAAGCCACCCGGAATTTTACCTACCGCATACAGTTTTTCTTCATAGTTTACTGTCAGCGGAAAAAAATCAAGGGGAGATGGTTTCTTGGACGCGGTTACCGTGCTCAGTACCGCGGAATCGCCGTAGCGTACCAGCACCGCCGCATTGGCCTGCTTGGCGAGCTTGCCGTATTCAATCGACATTTTTCGCCCGGCAAGGTCAAACTCATACACTTTTACATCTACATCCATAAAAAATGATGCCTCCTCTCTTGCCTCAACAAAAGATATTTCGTCATTTTTCTAGTATTTCCTGCATTGACAGGAAATAAAAAAGATAAGTTGGAGTCGGAAAACGATCATGGCCGATAAGCCACAAGCCCCGACATGAAAATGAAGGGAAGGGTGACTGCCTTTTATGGTAGGAGGGCTACAGGCATGAAAAAAGCGGGGAATCCCCGCTTTCGCTTATCGACGTAAGCCTAATTTGTTGATTAACTCACGGTAACGAGTTACATCTTTGTCCTTCAAGTAAGCCAGCAGATTGCGGCGTTGACCAACCATTTTCAGCAGTCCACGGCGGGAGTGGTGGTCTTTCTTGTGCGTACGAAGATGATCGTTCAGGTAGTTAATTTTTTCAGTAAGGATAGCGATTTGTACCTCCGGAGAGCCTGTATCAGACTCGTGTGTACGGTACTCTTCAATCAGCTGTTGCTTGCGTTCTTGTGTCAAAGCCATCCTATTCACCTCCTCATTGATATCCCCAATGCCCTAGAAAACCGTTGGTGACTCGGCTTTCCAAGCCATGGTTATTAAACTAACAAAATACATTATATCATAATCGAAAAACAGAGTAAAGCCCTGTCCTTATACAATTGAATGTTTGGCGAACTGTTCTTTTGCAGTCACCACATCAGCGTTAATCTGAGCAATGAGCGCATCCACTCCGGCAAACTTTTGTTCTTCACGGATAAAGAACAAGAATTCTACTTCTAGGGTCTTATCATAAATATCGCCCGCAAAATCGAACAAATGGACTTCCAGCGATTTTTCTTTATGCTCATTTTCGAACGTTGGCTTAATGCCTACGTTCATTACACCGTAGTAGGAGCGGCCTTCCAATCCTGCTCGTACGCCGTAAACGCCATTTTTCGGAACAATATAAGGGGCGTAAAGACGGAGATTGGCTGTTGGAAATCCAATTGTGCGTCCGCGCTTCTCTCCATGCACAACTTTTCCGCGCACACGATATGGCCGACCAAGAAACTGTGTAGCTTCTTTGATTTTGCCGCTGTACAAATATTCACGAATCAGGGTACTGCTGACTTTCTCACCGAATCGGTTGACCGGAGCTACCACATCCACGTCATATCGTCTATTTGCATGTTCTTTAAGTGTGAATACTGTTCCCTTTCCTCTGTGCCCGAATGTATAGTCAAATCCAGCCACCACATGTTTCGGACATAACTGCATGAGGAATTCATCGATGAAGTCTTCTGGATAAATGGCGGCAAATGAGATATCGAAATGGACAACGTAAGCGATGTCCACTCCCATCTTTTTCAGCTGTTCCAGTTTTTCGTCTGTGGGCGTTAAATACTGAGTATATCCGCTTTGACCAAGCACCTCGCGCGGATGCGGGTCAAATGTCATCACGGCGGATTTTACGCCTAACGATTTCGCCACGTCTATCGCTTTCTGGATAACCCGGCGGTGACCGACGTGAACGCCGTCAAAATAGCCCAGCGCAAGCACGCACGATTCGCCTTCAAAATCAGGCGACAGCGGATAATGCAAACGTTGAATTTCCATTTATGTCTCTCCCTCCGGAAACACTCTTACCGGTTTGGATTCCACACCGTTCTCTTTATCTATATATACCACTTCATGCAGTGCAAGAAAAGCGCCGTCCGGACTGTACAGACGAATCTTGTCCCCAACTCTCCAATTGCCCGGTTTACGATGACGCTGGCTAAGTCCGTTGCGCATTGCCTGGATACGGCCGGCCGGAACGATGACAGCCGGATATTGAAGAAGCCCTCTATCGAGCGGATACAGCAGTTCCTGCAGCCGCTCTTCTGCGGCTGCTTCTTCTAGCTGGTCAAATGTCACACACTGTTCGAGTGTAAACGGGCCGCTTTTAATCCGCTGCAAGTACGACATATGAGCCGGATAGCCAAGAGCCTGCCCGATATCCACACACAACGTCCGGACGTAAGTGCCTTTCGAGCAGGTAACGGTAAACGTAACGGTTGGATGCTCTGTATCCAGATCCATTTGTTCGATGTTCATTTCATAAATCGTAATCCGGCGGGCTTTCCGTTCTGCTGTTTTTCCCTGCCGCGCCAGCTCATGCAGCCGCTTGCCATCCACTTTTACCGCCGAGTACATCGGAGGCAGCTGTTCAATATCGCCAACAAAACGATCGAAAGCCTCGCGCACCTGCGTATCGGTAAGCGGCGGTTTGACTATTTTCTCTTCAAGAATCTTGCCGCTTGCATCCTGCGTATCGGTGGATGTGCCGATCGTCATGGTGGCCCGATATACTTTCGGCGTTTCATGCAGATAATCGGCCACTTTAGTCGCCGGACCGATGCAGATTGGCAGCACACCGGTTACATCCGGATCCAGTGTACCGGTGTGCCCCACCTTTTTTGTGCGGGCAATGCGCCGCACTTTCATTACACAATCATGCGAAGTCATGCCCTCTGGCTTGTACAGCGGGACGATGCCGGATAGTCCGCTCATCATTCATTGCCACACTCCCGTAACGCGGCGCTGACTTTTTGCGAAACCGCCTTCTTCACTTCAACAATCGTTCCCGATACCGTACAACCTGCGGCACGTACGTGGCCACCACCACCAAACGATTTGGCAATCGCCGCCACGTCGACTTCACTGCGTGAACGGAAACTGACTTTCACTTTGCCATCCGCCACCTCTTTGAACAAAACGCCGACTTCGACACCTTCGATATTGCGGCCATAATTAACAAGCCCTTCCGTATCTTCATTATTCGCGCCCGTCTCTATCAGATCCGTCAGCGTAACGGTCAGATACGCAGCTTTATCATTATCGGTAAGCTCCAATGTCTGCAGCGAACGCTGCAAAAGGCTGACATGCGCCTTTGTAATCGATTCAAGCACCCGTTCGGCGATCGCGGCAGGCTCTACCCCGTGGGCAAGCAACTCGGACGCGGCCTCCATAACATACGGAGTCGTATTGGAATAACGAAATCCACCGGTGTCCGTCAGCAGCCCGGTATACAGACAGGTAGCAAGCTCTTTTCCCAGCGGAAGGCCCATATGTTTCACCAGATCGAAAATAATTTCTGCCGTAGCTGCCGCATCGGTCCGCACAAGATTTACCGTTCCGAACAAATCATTTGTCGGATGATGGTCAATATTGAGCAGTTCGCGCTCTTGCGTAAACCATGCCGCCACTTCCCCGACGCGGGCAAAATCAGCGCAGTCGCATGTAATTATCGTCCCGTATGTAGGATGCTCCGCCCGTTCGGAAGCGTTCAAAATATCATCCGCTCCGGGCAGGAACATGAATTTGGCCGGGGTTTTCCCTTCGTTGACAAGCGTCACCTGCTTGTCGAGCTGGCGTAGAAGCCATCCCATCGCCAGCAAGGAGCCGGTAGCATCCCCGTCAGGATTGACGTGATTCACAACAAGAAAGTGCTGATGCTGCTTTAGAAAACGCGCAGCGGCTTCCAGGGATGCTTTGTACGAGCTCATTATTTGTCTTCCCCTTTTTCTTCATTAATCTTGTTCAGCAGTGATTCAATGCGACTGCCGTATTCAACGGATTCGTCGAATTTGAACAGTAAATCCGGGGTATGGCGCAGGCGGACGCGACGTCCGATCTCCGAGCGCATAAAGCCCTTCGCTTTTTCCAGCGCTTTTAGCGTATCGGCCTTCTGGTCTTCACCGCCAAGTACGCTAATGAATACTTTTGCCTGGGACAGGTCACCGGACACTTCAACGCCGGTTACCGTTACGAAGCCAATGCGGGGATCTTTAATCTCCCGCTGGATGATTTGGCTCAGCTCTTTTTTAATCTGCTCACCTACACGATTGGTACGAATGTTGCCCATCGTCGTTTCACCTCATTCTGGTTGAACGTGCGTGTTTTAAAATTACTGGGCGACTTCCTCCATGATGAACGCTTCAAGGATGTCCCCTTCTTTAATGTCGTTATATTTCTCGATTGTAATACCGCACTCGTATCCTTGAGCCACTTCCCTTGCGTCATCTTTAAAACGTTTGAGCGCGTCAATTTTACCTTCGTATATGACAATACCGTCGCGAATCACGCGGATACCGGCATCACGCTGAATCTTGCCGTCGGTAACATAACAACCTGCAATCGTGCCGACGCGGGATACTTTGAATGTCTGGCGTACTTCCGCCTGGCCGATAATCTTTTCTTCGTACACCGGCTCAAGCATTCCTTTCATCGCCGCCTCGATTTCTTCTATTACTTTGTAAATGATGCGGTGCAGACGAATGTCCACTTTTTCCGCTTCCGCCGTCGTGCGGGCATTTGGCTCAGGACGAACATTGAAACCGATGATAATCGCGTTAGATGCAGACGCAAGAATAACATCGGATTCAGTAATGGCACCTACCCCGGTATGAATAATATTCACGCGCACGCCTTCGACATCAATCTTCTCAAGCGAACCCCGCAGCGCTTCAACCGAGCCCTGTACGTCCCCTTTGATGATAACATTGATGTCTTTCATTTCGCCTTCCTTGATTTGATTGAATAAATCGTCCAGCGATACGCGTGCCGATGCGCGAAGTTCTTTCTCGCGTCGGCTCGTCGAACGGCGTTCCCCAATCTGGCGCGCCATTTTCTCATCTTCAAATACCATAAATTGATCGCCGGCCTGCGGCACATCGTTCAAACCGGTAATCTCGACTGGCGTGGACGGCGGTGCTTCCTTGATGCGACGGCCTTTGTCGTTGACCATGGCGCGAACGCGACCAAAAGCTGTACCGACAACGATCGGATCTCCAACCTTCAAGGTTCCAGATTGCACAAGAATCGTCGCCACCGGTCCGCGGCCGCGGTCAAGCTCAGCCTCGATAACCGTACCGCGGGCCCGTTTATTCGGGTTGGCTTTCAGTTCCTGCACTTCAGCCACAAGCAGGATCATTTCGAGGATGTCGTCGAGACCTTCCCGTTTCAACGCTGAGACATGGACGAAGATTGTATCGCCGCCCCAGTCTTCCGGTACAAGACCGTGCTCTGTAAGCTCTTGCTTCACCCGATCCGGGTTGGCCGAAGGTTTATCCATTTTATTCACCGCAACGATAATCGGCACGTTCGCCGCTTTCGCGTGGCTAATGGCTTCCACCGTTTGTGGCATCACTCCGTCATCGGCTGCTACTACGATGATAGCGATATCGGTTACTTTGGCTCCGCGCGCGCGCATGGTGGTAAATGCGGCATGGCCTGGCGTATCCAGGAAAGTAATCTTCTTCCCGTGCTTGACTACTTGATAGGCTCCGATATGCTGTGTAATACCACCCGCTTCCGTTGACGTAACATTTGTTTCACGGATTGCATCAAGAAGCGTTGTCTTTCCGTGGTCAACGTGACCCATAATGGTAACGACCGGCGGACGCTCTTCCAGCGTATCTGGCTCATCGATTTCTTCAATATTTTCAAAATCGCTGTAGTCGAGTTCAATCTTCTCTTCCACTTCGATTTCATAGTCAGCGGCGATCAGGTGAATGGTGTCCAGATCTAATTCCTGGTTAATGGTCGCCATTACACCGAGTCCGAAAAGTTTCTTGATGATTTCAGACGGCTGCTTCTTCATTTTTTTAGCAAGCTCGGCTACCGTCATCGAACCTGAAACCGTAATTTTCTCCACTTTCACTTCCTGCTTCGGCACTTGCTGCTGCCGGCTGTTCGGGCGTTTCATCGTTTTATTCGGCTCAGACGACTTTTTGTTATCGTCGAAACGCTTCGGACGTGCGTTTAATTTCTGCGTAGTTTTGCCGCGGCTTTGATTGGTGCGGTCTTCACGCGGCGGTTTGCCAGCGGCCGCCTTCGGCTTATTGCCGCCCTGACCCTGCGGTCTGCCGCCTTGACCTTGTGCTCTTCCACCACCCTGGCCCTGCGGTCTGCTGCTCTGACCTTGCTTTCTTCCGCCACCCTGGCCCTGAGAGTTGCCTCTTCCGGCCTGGTTGCCATTTCTTTGCTCTTGACCAGTACTACTTTGTGCTTTACTGTTCACGTTTCGATTATTTTGTTGTTGGTTTTTTTCCATCTTCCCACTCTTTTCCGTATCACGCTTTTGTTGTTCTTGACCGTTTGCGCGTTGTTTTACCTGCTTCAGGTGCTCTTCTACCTTTTGAATCGTGCTGTCTTCCAATGTGCTCATGTGGTTGTTTACTGATAAATTGAGTTTAGTAAGCAAATTAATCATTTGCTTACTGCTAATCCCAAGCTCTTTAGCATATTCATAGACTCTCAATTTACTCATCTATCCACCCCCGACAGTTATTGGTTAATCAGCTGCGTCAATCGTGCTGCGAAGCCGGCATCGGTCACGCCAATGACAACTCGTTGCTCCTTTCCAAGCGCGGCGCCAAGTGTCAGGCGATCACCATACGTTGTAAAAGAAACCTCGTAGCTGCCGCACTTATCTATTACTTTTTTGCGAGTGTTGGGGGATGCATCGCCCGCCAGGATGACCAGATGCACCTGTCCCTGACGAACGGCCTTGATGACCAATTCTTCTCCCGTAATAAGCTTGCGGGCCCGCTGCGCCAGGCCAAGCATCTGCTCCACCTGGTTCATTTGCGTACATACCTCGCAAACTCTCGTTCCAGCTCCTCGTACTTTTCATCCGTTACTTCCGTTTTTAGGGCACGGTTCAGGAGCTTTTTCTTTTTTACAATATCAAATGCCTCCCGGGAGCGGGACACATACGCACCGCGTCCCGACGCTTTGCCGGTAGGATCGATTTTGATCTCACCTTCCGGCGTACGCACGATGCGCAGCAAATCGCGTTTTTCAAACATCTCCTGGGTAGCCAGACATTTGCGCTGCGGGGTTTTTCTCAGTTTCACGAAAACCTACTCCTTTTCATCCGCTGCGTCTACAGCAGCTGCATCGGTTTCAGCTTCGTACGCTTCATCCTGTACAAATGTGTCCTGCTGCTCTTCAGATGCACCATCGGCCGGAATAACAGAAACCGGTTCGCTGTATACGAATCCTTCCTCGGCAGCCTGTGTTTCGCTCTTGATGTCAATTTTCCAACCCGTCAGCTTGGCGGCCAGGCGGGCGTTTTGTCCACGCTTGCCAATCGCAAGTGACAGTTGATAATCAGGTACAATGACGCGCGTTACCTTTTCCCCTTCATATACGGTTACATGCACCACTTTGGAAGGGCTAAGCGCATTTGCGACATATTCAGCCGGATCTTCCGACCACTTCATGATGTCGATCTTTTCTCCTCTTAGCTCCTGTACAATCGTCTGTACACGCATCCCCTTAGGACCTACGCAGGCACCTACAGGATCTACGTTCGGATCTGCAGAGTAGACGGCAATTTTGGAACGGTCACCCGCTTCGCGCGCCACAGATTTAATCTCCACGACACCATCGAAAATCTCCGGCACTTCCAGCTCAAACAAGCGTTTCAACAGTCCCGGATGCGTACGGGACACAAAGATTTGCGGTCCCTTCGTCGTTTTCTCCACTTTGGTGATGAACGCTTTGACCCGATCACCCTGCTTAAATGATTCGTTCGGCATTTTCTCGTTCAGCGGCATCAGCGCTTCGACTTTGCCGAGATCAATATAATAAAATCGGCTGTCTTGACGCTGCACGATGCCGGTTACGATGTCCTGCTCACGATCGATAAACTCGCTGTAAATAATGCCGCGCTCCGCTTCACGGATGCGCTGTGTAACGACCTGCTTAGCGGTCTGCGCCGCGATGCGTCCGAAATCGCGCGGCGTGACTTCCATGTCGATAATGTCATCAACCATGTAGTTCGGGTCGATTTCCTGCGCTTCATCAATTGAAATCTGCGAACGAGGGTCCGTTACCTCTTCTACCACGGTTTTGCGGGCGAATACGCGTACGTTGCCCAGTTCGCGGTTAATATCTACGCGCACGTTCTGCGCGGAATTGAAATTACGCTTATAGCCGGAAACAAGCGCCGCTTCGATCGCTTCAATCAGCACTTCCTTGCTGATGCCTTTCTCTCTCTCTATCTCATTTAATGCTTCAATAAACTCGGCATTCAT
>NZ_DFMZ01000008.1:65570-85758 GCF_002375825.1 Aneurinibacillus sp. UBA3580 | reverse complement strand
TCTTTCCGTCAATCATCAGCCTTATGCCATTTATGATATAGAAATTCATAATGGACATATCTATGTTCTTGCAGATTGGATACAACAAGTATTCAAAGCGGAAGTTACATATGATAAGATGGCAAATAAACTTTCTATCGAATCTCCCAATCGGGACGAGATTGAAACGCAAATCAAAATGATTGAAGAAGCGCTTATTCCCGCTACCCCGGAAGAAGCAATGAAACTATGGGGACGCGGGGAACAAACCCGGAGCGGTGCCCTGCAATATGCGGCGCTCTCACCCGAGCTTCGCAAAAAAGCGATGGAACGCGTAAAAAATTACGGCTGGGTTACCGGCGGCTCAAGTCCATGGGTCGGACCGATTACCGTAAAAGAAGAAAAGAAGCTCAGTGATACGGCTGTAGAATATACGGTTACCTATCCTGAAATTACTTCAAGCGGGTCCACGACAGGGCTCGAGAAATTTATTGTCGAAAAACGTACGGTAAATGGCAAGGAAGGATGGTTTATTACGGAATTACTATTAGCAAGTTCGTATTATAGTATCATTCCGGCAGATCCTGCGAACCATGCCAGCTCTTTATATGACAATTTATGACTGAAATAAAGAATTTTGTAGACAAAAAAAACTATATGCATTACATCTGACATTTTTACATAGGCAGGATGGTGCGAATTTGCTGTGTAAAAAGAAAGTAGCCCATGTTTTTGAGCACGGGCTACACAGGCGCTTTATCAAGGTGAAACAGCGAAATGAACGCTCCAATCTGAAAAATCAACGTCTTTTCTTATAAAGGATGAGTAAGGAAACACCCAGCTGGTAACAAATCCCGTCCGCGGCGGAATGTCGCTCCACTCCTTTAAATGAAATACATGGCGTGCCACCGTTTCGCCGGAAGCGTCGCGCAGATGAAGCGGAATGCTTTCTAATCCGATGGATGCGTTCAGCCCGTTGCGGAACATGCCGATAACACGTACCCCCATCATATCTTTTTCAAGTTCCAGACCGTGAACGGATATCTGGTTTTCGTCGATGGGCGGCAGCGCATCCTGGAAGAACGCAAAAGTATAGCGTCGATCCAAACCGATGAATTCTTCAAGCTCAGGGTCGACTTTCAGCGAGAGGGGCATAGTATTTTCACCGGTTCTTCTAAGCTCTTCTCCACTGCTTTCTGCAATGAAAGTTTTGAGGTGAGATTTCATAGATAATCCCCTTTCGAAAGTATAACATAAGGAAAGAGGAGGCCGTAGCGGGTCTCCTCTTTATCTTTTATTGCCAGATTTTATCTGGATACATTTACCGTTCCGCTTGCAAGCGCGTTTCCGGCTCTATCTTTAATTTCTATTTCGTTATTGCCTGCACCGGTTCCTTGTACTTCCACTTGTACATTTTGGCCGACGTTCACTCCGTTTGCGAGTTCCAGTGTAATGATATTATCACCTTTGGTTCCATCAATAACCTGCTTTACGGTTTGTTTTATACCATTTACCGTAACAACAAAGTCGTCCGTATCAATCGCGGTACCATCCTCTGTTGCCGGCAAGTCCTCAGCCAGATTTTCGCTGAATGTCAGACGGATTTTGCTGCTGTTGTTAGAGATAACATCCTGAAACTGGGCTGCTGTCAGCGTTGGATTCGTGTTATCCTCAAGCTCAATCTGGAAGTGTGTGGCTGCATCGCTTGCCAGAGATTTGCCGCTCTGGCTGCGCACACCCTGACCGATTGCAAGCTGCTTCTCTGTTCTCTTTGCAACGGATCCTGCCGGCAGCTTAATTTGCACAGTTTTGCGGTCACCGACGAAGTCGATAGTGGTTCCGCTCGGCAGCGGCTGATTATCAAGCGTATAGTTTGCCGCATTCGTTGCGCTGTCGCCCATATCTTCGCTGTATTTCAGTTCAATTACGTTACCGGTCAGCACTTGCGGCTTTGCTACCGTTAGTGCATCCGTGTTCGTGCTTGCTGTAGCTGTTGTGCTAAGCTCACTGTTCTTGGCTGAACCTTCCTGACTCGTAACAGCTCCGGCGGCAAAGTTTACGTTATACGTACCGGCTGTTACAGAGGAAAGCGTGATGTCTACCGTATCTTTTGCACTTGCATTTACTTTCGCGTCTTGAACCGGCATAATCACATTGTCTTTTCGTACCGTAATTTTGTTCTTATCTACACTTGCGAGTTCTTTATCGAATTTGATAGAAATCGTTCTATTGTCCACATTGACTTTGTTCAGTGCAGTGCTTACGACCGTAGGTGCGCCGCTCTGCTCGGTAAGCGTTACAGTGCCGTTGTATTCGGAGCCGATGAAGCCTGCGGCATCACGCATGTTTTTCACATTTACGGACAGCTGTACCGATGTTTCGTTGTTGCCGTACAGCGGATTGTTAGTCGGATCATTCGACGATACAGTAACATTGTATACGGTCTTGTCTTTTGCATCCTGTACCGCGTCCGCTTTCAGTACAAGCGAACCTTTCTTCACGGAAATGGTCGGTGCTGCTGCCAGTTCTTCGCTGAATTTTACTTTGAATGTATTTTTGCCGGTTGCGGTCAAGCTCGATACGGTCGGAGCGGAAGAATCAGCTTCTACCGTGTAAGAAAGCGAAGCGATGTTTAGCGTGTTCGGCTTGCCTGCGAGCGTATCCGCTACATTGTATACCGTAACGGTGTGGTTACCCGTTTGCTTGAGTTCATCGTTTAGTCCACCCACAGTAACGGAGTAGTCGCCGGCTTCTGTCGCAGGAGTCACCTTGGTTGTGTCGCCGTTTGCCACAACGGTATCGTCTACTTTCACCGTCATCGTATCCTGCACCGGTTCGTTAAATGTTAGCTTCAGTCTGCCGTCGGTCATCATTTCGGCTTTTTGCAGCTTCGGTGCTTCCTTATCGAAGAACAGCTTCGCCGTACCTTCGAATTTTTGCATTACGTTATAGTTCGTATCTTTTACATTCGCTACATCCACTCTGTAAGCGGCATCGTTTGCCAGCGGTGCGGCAAGACGAAGAATTACGCTTTTCTTGTCATCAGACAGTTTGGCTCCTCTCGGATGGCTGCCGTTCTGCAGCGTATAATTTCCTTCATCTTCAGCCGTACTCTTGTCGGCTTCCTTGTTGAAGATGACTTTGATTTCAGAAGGATTAAGCGCAGTGACGTCTTCTACCATCAGATACTTGGAAGCGACAGTAAACGCTTCTGCCGATTTTGCAGCACCACCGCGGTAAGCGACGGAGATGACAACAGATTGTTTCTCCTCTTTTTCTTCAACGGTTGGAATCTTAAAGGAAACTGATTTTTTGTCTTCGCTTAATGTAATATCAGATGGTGTAATTTCCATCGGCGAAGAGCCGTTGACTGCTTGCGTTACTTCCAAATCGGCCGCCTGCGGTGCCGCTGTCAGCGCTTTGTCGAACATTACGGTTACCGTACCGTTTGTCGCTGTTACACTTTGCACACTTACAGTACCAAACAATTCATTCGCTTTCTGTACGAATGTTTCGCCATTGAAGTACAGGTCGTATGTCAGCTTAGCCAACTGTGCACGGTCGGCGTTTTGCTTCGGTCCGAATGTGTTATCCGGGAAGCCGTGAATGAAGCCGATTTTCGCCGCCAGTGCAACGTGCTTTTTCGCATACTCAGAAATAGAAGCAGCATCTTTAAATGTCAGCTCAAGACCCTGCGCTTCTTTGGCCACCGGTTCAAGACCGAGAGCACGTACATAGAATACCGCGAGCTGTTCACGGGTAACTTTTAGATTGGATCCGTATGTATTGGCATCCATACCGGCCGCAATGCCTGCTTTAACGAGAGCGCCCACATACGGCTTGGCCCAGTCCGGTACATCTTTGAATTTTGCGGCGGCGGCAGCGTCAAGTTCCAAATCCAATGCGCGGGTCAGCGCAACCGCGATTTCAGCGCGGGTCATCGTCTTGGCAGGCTCGTATTTGCCGTTGCCCATGCCGCTTAATACGTCTTTATCTACGAGGGCCTGGATATATGTTTTGGCCCAGCTTTTTTGAATATCGGTCAGTTGTTCGGCAGATGCCGGGGCTGCCACCGGAACCGCCATAGCTGTCGCTAATAGTGCAGGTACGATTTTCTTCTTGGACATATACATTCTCCTCCTTAAAAACCGTAGTTGTATATGGCTGAGATGTTGTTGTGGGAAGACAAGGAGCCGCGCAATATGCTGCATTGGCGGCTTTGTATGACCATGATGTAATTAACATCCGGTTTTTCTTACTTTCATTACGATTAGACACGTAACGCTCAGAAAAGTTTTCTATTTTAGTTAAAGATGATAGGTTTTTCCTACAGTTAGTTAGAAAATGTAAGAACCACAGAGAAAATTAGTGAATATCGAACGATGAAAATAAGCCCCGATTTTTAAACCGCTGGCTTATTTCGATAATATCCAGCATTCATGAACAGCTTGGCGTTTACAAAATTTGTTGACGAAAGTGTAATTAGTGTATATTTTATATATATACACTATGAACAAAAGGCGTAGCGAAAGGAGAATGCATGAATATCATCATTTCAAATACATCGAAAGAGCCGATTTATCAGCAAATCAAGAATCAAATGAAACAAAGCATTCTCAAGGGGGAATTGGAAGAGGGCGATGCCCTGCCATCCATCCGCCAACTGGCCAAAGATTTACAGATCAGCGTAATTACGACCAAACGAGCGTATGAGGACCTTGAGAAAGAAGGTTTTATTGTCTCCGTCGTCGGTAAAGGCTCCTTCGTGGCCGGACAAAACAAAGATTTTCTGCGGGAAAAACGCCTGAAAGCCATCGAGGAAAAACTGGCGGAAGTCGTAGGTGAAAGCAAATTGGTTGGCATAAGTCTTGAGGAGTTAGAAGAAATGCTTGAACTGCTTTACAAGGAGGAAATATGATGGAGAACATCGTAGAAATGAAAGGCGTAAATAAGCGCTACAAGGATTTCGCGCTGCAGGATGTATCGTTTTCGATTAAGAAGGGCTATATTACCGGATTTATTGGACCGAACGGCGCCGGCAAAAGCACTACGATTAAGCTTTTGATGAATCTAATTAAGCGGGATTCAGGAGACATTTTCGTGTTCGGTCTTGATAACATTGCACGCGAAAAAGAAATTAAAGAGCGCATCGGCTTCGTTTATGATGAGAGTTATTTTTATGAAGAGTTGACCATCCGGGAGATGAAACGGATTATCGCTCCGCTTTACCGCCGCTGGGACGATCTTGCGTTTCAGCGCTATATCGACAGTTTCGAGCTGCCCACCCGCAGAAAGATTAAACATTTATCCAAGGGGATGAAGATGAAGTTCTCTCTTGCTGTCGCCCTCTCCCACCATGCCGATCTGATTATTATGGACGAACCGACCTCCGGACTTGATCCGGTGTTTCGCCGCGAAATTCTCGATATTCTCGCCGATATCATTCAGGATGAGGAAAAGGCGGTCTTCTTCTCGACCCATATTACAACCGATCTGGATCGCATCGCCGACTACATTACATTTATTGACCGTGGACGCATTGTATTCAACAGCCCGAAAGACGAAATCCTTGAGCAGTATGGCATTGTGCGAGGGGCGAAGGAATTGCTGGATGCGGATACGCGGAAAGAATTTATCGGGCTCCGCGAGACGGCGGTCGGGTTTGAAGGACTGACGAGCAATGTGCAGATGGCTGAGGAACTGTTCGGAGACGAGGCGCTGATTGAGACACCCTCATTAGAAGACATTATGTTTTACACGGTAAGGGGGAGACGCCATGCGTAGTTTACTGATGAAGGATATAATCATTCAAAAGAAAATGTTTGTCATTTCCCTGATTTATCTGGCCGTGCTGTTTTTTTTACAGGGTATCTATGGAGTGTATATTTCTTATGGTTTTATTGCGTTTGTCGGTGGCTTTTTCTTTATTGTAACCGCCAACGGATTTGATGATAAAAGCAAGACAGACATTTTACTGAATAGTTTTCCGCTGGTACGGCGGCAAATCGTATCAGCGAAATATCTCTCTTCCTTTCTATTCATTTTAATCTCAGCCGGAATGGTAGCGGGCATTAACGTGCTGCTGTACTTAACGTTAGGCGCGGATCGAGTACGCCCCATTGGTTTGTTTGAGCTTGGGGTGGCAGCTATTGCAGTGATGCATTTCGTGTCGTTCTATTTCCCGCTGTATTACCGGTTCGGTGCGCAATATGTACGGGTGGCCATCTTTCTCCTTGGATTTGCTATTTTCTTTGCCATTAATTTTCTGGATACGTATATGGAAGGATTCGTTTCTTTACTCAATATAATCAGAGAACTGTCAGCGGAACAGATGATGCTGCTAGCGTTTGCTGAGGCGGCGGTACTGATGCTGGTTTCGTGGCTGGCTTCGTTGCGAATTTACGCTAAGAAAGAATTCTAGGAGATTGCGGGCGAAGGTAAGCATACGATGGAATCATTGCATATAAAAACCGCCAGTTTATTCAAAGAAGCTGGCGGTTTTTATGATGGAACGATTATTAAATTAACAAATTAAACAGCGATGGATTATGGTTAATTTCCATACAGTCAATATTGTGCTGCCGCATTCTCTCCATGAGCGGCTGGTAGTCCTCCGGCTTCTTCAGCTCGATGCCGACGAGTGCGGGGCCGTTATCTTTGTTGTTTTTCTTCGTGTATTCGAAACGGGTAATATCATCGTTCGGACCGAGCACATTGTCGAGAAACTCACGCAGAGCACCGGCGCGCTGCGGAAAATTGATAATAAAGTAGTGCTTCAAACCTTCATAGATGAGTGAACGTTCTTTAATTTCCTGCATGCGGTCGATATCATTGTTGCCTCCGCTGATGACGCAGACGACGTTTTTGCCTTGAATTTGATCTTTATAAAACTCCAGCGCGGCGATAGACAGTGCGCCTGCCGGTTCCGCGACAATCGCGTTCTGATTGTAGAGGTTAAGAATCGTCGTGCACACTTTCCCCTCCGGCACCAGGACAATGTCGTCGAGTACGGTACGGCAGATGTCCAGCGTCAACTCTCCTGCCTGCTTGACTGCTGCCCCATCCACGAATTTCTCAATGTTGGCCAGCATAACCGGTTTGTTTTGCTTCAGCGCTTCCCTCATGCAGGGCGCACCCTCCGGCTCAACGCCGATAATCTTTGTCGAAGGAGAGATGCTTTTTAAGTACGTGCCGACGCCCGAGGCAAGCCCGCCTCCACCGATGCCGACAAATACATAATCGATGTTTTCCGTCATCTCCTCCATAATCTCCATGCCGACCGTGCCCTGGCCGGCGATAATTTTCGGATCGTCGAACGGATGAACGAATGTCATGCCGTGTGCTTCTGTATATTTCATCGCTTCCGCGAACGAATCGTCGAATGTATCGCCTACCAACACCACTTCCACCGCGTCGCCGCCGAACAATTTGACTTGAGAAACCTTTTGACGCGGGGTCGTCGCCGGCATGAAAATCGTGCCGCGGATACCGAGCGATTGGCAGGAAAATGCAACCCCCTGCGCGTGGTTCCCTGCGCTGGCGCACACGACGCCCTGCGCGAGTTCTTCTTCCGACAAGCTGCGGATGAGATTATAGGCGCCGCGAAGTTTAAACGAACGGACCACCTGCAAATCTTCCCGCTTGATGTATACGTTACAGCCCAACTGTTCCGATAGAATCCGGTTTTTCTGCAGGGGTGTTTTATAGACGACATCTTTTAATGTGTGATGAGCTACCAGGATGTCTTCTACGGTTACTTTCGCTGCAGTTTTATTCATATTCGTTTTCCCCCTAAGTCCTGCGAGTTTGCTCCTGGATGTTCTTTCTTCTTTTTATTTTCCGCTAGATTAAGAATAAGAAAAATTATAGATATTCACAACATATCTGTCAATTTCAAAGCTATATTAGTGAAAAGAAACAGAAAGGAATCAGCGGGCAGCATGCTATAATAAGAAAAAGCCGACTGCTCTGCAAGAACAGTCGGCTGCTTTTCTCTATTGATTTGCATGTGTAGGGGCTGGCATCGCCATATTGGGATATGGATTCACCGGCTGGTTGGGATATGGTATCATCTGCTGGGCTGGATACATAGCAGAAGGCATAGCGGTGTACGGCATCATGGGTTGATTCATCTGCATTTCGCCTTCTTCCATGTACATCTTCTGACAGTACATTTTATCCATTCGAGGTACATATACCGTTTCACGCGGGCGCAGTACGGCGGGATTTTGAATGTGCTGGTTCATAGCTTCCAGCACCGGCTGGGGAACGTTATATTTTTTGGCCAATTTCCTCATTGTGTCGCCTTCGCCGCATGTATGTGTATAATACATTCCGTCCCGATCCTCTTCTCCCCGGAAAAACGGGAAAAAGAACGGGAAAAAGAAAAAGAACGGAAATAAGCGACGGCGCGGAAAGAAGAAGGGGCTACCAAAGAAAAATTGACGGTCCATACAATCTCCTCCATTGCATATATAGTCGTTTACCTATGCCTAGTGTATGCCAGCAATTTTTGGGGGTTCATGGCAAACGGGAAGATGGGCTTAGACATTAAGACAATCATGCAATGTTCAGGGGCGTGATCGATTTTGCGGTTGTTATTTTTCCCCTAGAGGTTATACTGAAGAAAAAGATAGATAGAGGAAAGGATTGGAGAAATGGCAAGCACTCATGTTTTTACAAGAAAAGAAGAAGTCGCCAACGCGATTACCCACGGAATCGGTGCCCTGTTCAGCATCGCCGCTCTCGTATGGCTGCTGGTTGCCGCCAGCGAGTCCGGGACCGCCTGGCATGTCGTAAGCTTCGCCATATACGGGGTGACGATGCTGCTGCTGTATCTCTCTTCTACCCTGGTGCACAGTTTTCCTCCGGGCAAAGTCAAAGACATTTTCGAAATTTGTGACCATGCTTCGATTTACTTATTTATAGCCGGGACCTATACTCCATTTTTGTTTCTTGTGATTAAAGGGGCGCTCGGCTGGACGTTGTTCGGCGTTGTCTGGGGCATGGCGCTGGCAGGCGTCATCTTTAAAATGTTTTTTACCAAGAAATTTATGTACCTGTCAACCGTCCTGTATATTGTGATGGGCTGGCTGATCGTGCTTGCATGGCAGCCTTTGGTCGCGGGACTTCCCTTCGGCGGTATGGTGCTGCTGGTTGTCGGAGGCGTATTGTATACGCTCGGTACCGTCTTTTATATGTGGCGGGGATTTCCGTTTCATCATGCGGTATGGCATACGTTTGTACTGGCAGGCACGGCCGCCCACTTTTTCGGTGTATTTTTCTATTTGCTGCCGCTTCGATAACCGCAGGCGTGTGAACTGGAGCTTCTTTTCCTTCGTACCGCAAAAGCAAGCCGCCCTTCCCCACGATTTTCATGTCGGGGTCGCGGCTGAGACGCCATGGGGGTTTTCTATACGTTAACCACTACGCGACTTACACATAACAGGCCCCCGGCCCAAATGCGGCTCGGGGGCTTTCTCGTTCAACCGTATAGTTCGGGACGTCGCTCCGCCAGATAGTTGTAGGCAGTTTTGCTTTTTTCGATGTCCGCAAGATCGATTTGCACGGTGCGGACTTCCCGTTCGCTGTCCGCGCATTCCAGCACAATCTTCCCCTCCGGGTCGACGACAACGCTCTGTCCCCGGTAGACGAATGACTTATGGGCGCCGATGCGGTTGCAGTAGGCGACAAACATATGGTTTTCCATGGCACGAGCCATAGTGAAAGTTCGGTGCGGGACCTCATACGGCGACATGTTGGCGCTTGGCACAAGCAGCATGTGAATTCCCCGTGCGGCCAGCGCTCGCGCCGCCTCTGGAAATTCGATATCAAAGCACACCAGCAGCCCGATCTTCGCTCCATCCACTTCCACATGCACCAGTTCATCTCCCGGTTTTGTCACCTTTTTCTCTCCGGCAAACAGATGCGTCTTTCGATAATACGCAAGCGGAGTCCCGTCTTTTCCGAGAAAACAGGTCGTATTGTATACTGCATCATCCTCGCCAAGCTCCGGAAACGAGTAGACGAGGTACAGAGGAAAAGCCGAGAGTTTTCGCTGGATCCGGCTTAGGCTTTCGCCATTGCGGGACTCGGCCAGCTTGCGCAGCGTTTCCCTGTGGACGAAACCGGTCAGTATGATTTCAGGAAGTACAAGAATATCGGCTCCCTGTGTGTATGCTTCCTCGATCGCCTGCTCTATTTCCCGCAGGTTGGCTTCTTTATCCCCTTCCCTGCACGGAAGCTGCGCCAGCGCAATGTTCCAGGTCTGTTTCATCAATCTCTCTCCCTGCTCTATTCATTTCTTCTTTAAACGTTCGAATTCTTCCTGAAGAGTCATCTCTTCCACCCACATACCGATCCAATGTATACAAGTTCGTTGTGTAGCTTTATGGACTGGCTCTGCGCAAAAATTTAAAATATACGAAAACAAGCAGGATGAGCAAGGATCCAAGCAGAAGAAGATACGGTTTATAGTGTCCCATATAGTACTCAAATACGGTCCACTTCTTCCCCATCTTCCAGCCCAGCGTGATAAAGGTAAAGACCCAGAACAGGCCGCCTGAATACGCATACAGCGCAAATCTGCGGAAAGGAAGCCGTGCCATACCAGCCAGGTATGGCGTCAGATGCCGGGCGCCCGGAATGAAATAGCCGATAAACAGCAGAAAAGCGCCGAATTTATAAAACAGCCGCTGGGTATACCGAATCTTTTTTCTTCTGATGCCGAACTTCGGACCGAACTTTAGCAGAAAAGGCAGACCGAGCTTGCGGCCCAGAACATAGTTAACGGTCATTCCGCTTATAGAGCCGAAAAGGGCGCACAATAGCGCCGGCATGTATTCCATTCTTCCCGTTGCTATGGTGTATCCGACAAACGTCATCAAAAGCTCATCCGGAATCGGCAGGCCCACAATGCCGCCGACTAAAGCCAGAAAAATGCCGAGGTACCCGAAATGGCCAAGCCATTCGCTAAGTTGATGTTCCATAGAATCCCCTTTTATTTCTCTATTGTCAGTTCCCACATTCTTTCTCTTCCCACACTTAAGCGTATCACAGTGGAATGGCAAAAATCCAATCATTCCTTTGTGACATGACATTGACGATGAAAAAAAAGAAACGTATCGTGGAAAGAAAAGGGAAAGGAAGGAACGTATGATTGCAAATTATTATATCCTCGGCAGTAAAACCAGGCGCCCGGCAAGTAACCGAACAATCTTTACCGACGGAGCGCCCGATGCCACTTTTCGTTCCGATATGGACTTAGAGCTCAGCCACTGGATTCCCAACCGGACGCCCGGTGTGTATAAGGCCGATACGTCAACAGAAATCTGCATGAACTTTCTCAGCCGAAACGATACAAACGACTGGGATCTTGCCGTTAACAATCATGTGGATGTGGATGGCGTACTGGCCGTATTTACTCTGGTACATAGCAAACAAGCGCTGGAGCACCGCAATACGATTGTACAGGCTGCGGAGATGGGCGATTTCTCCGGCTGGGGAGATCTGAAGGCCCAGCGCCTATACCAGGGACTAACGCTCCTCATGGATGATTTAAAAGCGAGCGGAACGGATACGCAGCAGGTATATGAAGCGTGCTTCGAGCGGGCGTTTTCGCTGCTGGAGGGTGCAGAAGACGATCCGCGCATCATGAAGGGCATAGAAGCATTGCAAAGCTCCGTAGCACGGATTGATGCAGGTCATATTATTCGACATGAGATACACAGTCGCTTTGTGCATTACCACATCCCTGCCGCTTTGGCTGAGGAATCGCTTACAAAAGCGTTAAAGGTGCCGGCTTTCAATGAAGCGCTGCAGGACGATATGTGGCTCCATCCACAGGCGCGAAATCGCCTGGACCAAGAAAAAGTCCAATTGATTTCCGTGCAGACGCCTGACGGATGGTACTATGACTTGTGGTATCCGGGCTACATGTGGGCGGATACTCCTCATTCATGGCGAGCTCCCGGGTTTGTGTTTAACGGAAGCACGAATGGCTACCTGTATGGATATGCTCCGCTGGAGGAAGCGGTGCAGACGCTGCAGCAGGATGAACCTGCGAACGGGGGCTGGACGCTGGCGAAGGAGCTTTCCCCTTTTTCAAGCGTGAAGGGGCGAAACTTCCCGGTGGTACTTTCGTTTCTTTCGGAAGATTATGAGCCTATGGCGAGTCAATTGGCTCCGGACAGGGTAGCGATGATCTTATCCCGGGCATTTTAAAGACCCGAAGGCTTTCCCCTCGGGTCTTTCGTATACAGAAATTAAACATCCTTACCGGGCCGTGTCGCGCGGCGGGAAAGAAAATACGATTTTGCGGCCGTCTTCCGTGATGGCTTCCACGTTAATGTACGTTTTGCTCGGTGCTCGCAGTTGATCGCCAGTTATCCGGTAACGACCTCCACCAAGATCGAACGCCCGGTTTGTTGCGCTATATTCCGGCGGCTCTGCGAACTGTACATACACTTCCCTAAACTTCGGGGCATTTTCAAACCGAATGTCTACGTCATTAAAGCCGGAGACAAATGGAGAAATGCTGGCATACGCCGTAATGCCGTGTTTGGTCACCTTCACGGGCACGCCGCCTGCTTCCGAGGCGAACGGCACAAAATTAATCAATGCGGACGCTACGAGCAGCGTCACAATTCCAAGCCCGATCTCCCATTTGATTCTGTGGACAAACCAGCCCGTGCTTTTTTCGGTCCCTTTTTTCACATAGCGCATTTGCAAGTAGCCAAGCAGCACGATGATAAGGACCAGCCCTGCTTTCGTCACTACCGAAGCGCCCCACACGCTGCGGATAAAATCGTTCCAGGACGGAACGTAATCTACTGTCATCGCAATACCGGTCAGAATGACAAGCGCGATGCTGATGAGCGCCCAGCGTGAGAACTCGGCGCCTTTTTCTTTATACCATTTCCATTTTTCTTCTTTCGGTGCTAGCACCACCAGCGCGAACAGACCGCCGAACCAGATGGACAACGCGAACAGATGAATCGTATTCATTATAATGGCCAGCCCGCCGCCGTATTCGGATGAATACGAATGTCCGACAAGCGAGTTCAGCGCCAGCATCACCGCGAGAAACGGCAGGGTCCAACGCGTAAGCGTAATGGCGAAAATCAGCATGAACACAAGAGATTGCACAAGCGGTACCCATCCGATGCGCAGCGTCGCCAGCTCACCAAGAGAAATTTCGGGCAGCGTGGCTTTTCTGACTAAGAACAGTACGAGCGTCGCGGTTGCCGTTAAAAAGTAAATCGGAACCTGCCAGTATTGCCAGCGTTTTTGCGCTTCTTTACTTCGGGCAATAAATTGGACGAATAACGTGCCTCCGAACGACAGGGCCATGCCAAAGAATGCCAGCCAGTTCGGCAGTGTTTCCCGGCTTAGCTGCTCGATCAAGTCTACTCCCCCGCTTTTCAGTGGCGGAGACATTTCCTGCACAGCGAAGTAAATTTGACCCTCCATCTCTTTTTTGTCAGATGTCGGCGTCTTGGCGCTCCATTCTACTCCATACGTTCCGGGCGGTAACGCTTTAACCGGCGTAAGTATCACCTGGCGAGGGTTGTTTGGATCGGTTTTAATCTTACCGTTGCTGTATTCTTTGTTTCGATTGTCGAAAATGGAGGCGTATTCGACCTGTACCGGTTCCGTAAACGTTAGCCGTACTTCTTTAGGGGAAGCGGACAGCAGCGTTCCGTCTCTCGGTGAGGTTTCTGCAAGCTTATACTCTTTTTTCACGGGTGCTGCCGGCTGCTTCGGTTTCTTTACTTCGAATTGAAATGCCTGGGACAGAATGTGCCCGTCCTGCGCGATGACTTTGCTTTTGACAGTATAAACGCCCGCCGGGATATCTGAAACAAGCGGGATGATGACCCGTCGCTTGATTTTCGGGTCGGCTATCGCTTTTCCCTGTACATTCCGGCCATCCTGGCTCGTTACCGTATTGGTCTTGGCAGGCACATCGACCGGTTGCTTATACCAGATTTCCACCTGTTTCGGTGGCGTTTCAAGCACCGCTCCTTTTTCAGGTATGGTTTTCTCCAATTTAGAGTGCGCCATCGCGGGCGAAGTCCAAAGGAAAAGCCCGGCGATGCTTGCCGCAAGCAAATAGATGAAAAGAATAGGGTACTCCCTTTTTTTTGCTGCAAACATAGTTCTCTCCTTATTGTTTATCTGTTTCACTTCGTTCCGGCTCGTTTACCAGTATTAAAATGCTGTTTATGACACTTATTCATTATAACGATAATTTGTGTGCAATTTGTGTAGAAAATTCGAAGTCTGCGTGACAGATACGAAGCATAAAAAAAGAACCTTCCCGCTGAAAGCGGAAAAAGGCTCCGTGTAAATTTCACGTTAAATGACTGACGATATCCCGGTAATCGATGCGGATGTCGCCCCAAAAGGAGGTATTGTCTTTTACTTCAATGTCGAGTTCTTCATAGATTTCAAGCAGCATGCCGCACAATTGGTACTTCCGGTTTTTATCTGTCTCATTTTTGATATGCGACAGCAGGCGTTGGGCTTCCTCGCGCATCATATGGTGAAAATCAGCGCCTGTTGATGTCCCCATATAAATCCACTCCTGTTTTCTTTGTTCTAGTTCAGATTAACAACCCCATAGAATCATAAAATTTCGACAACCTTTACGACTTCCATTGTACTATCATAATTTAAAAAAATAAATACTGTTATATAACTAAATGCGCTATTCTTGCAAAATATTTTCCCCTTATTTCAGTTTGGCTATCCGTTCTTCCAGGCTTGCCCGCCAGCTGGCTGACAGTTCCGGCACGTCAAGAATGGTTTTTATAGCTTCTATGTTATTTTTATCATGATACTTGATTTGGTTTGCGAAGGTGACTGTGATGCCTGCGGAGTGTTTTTCCAGCCGGTGCAGCGGACCGGCAGCGGATACCCACCCTTCTTTAAGGACCCGGAAATAAAAGCCGGTGAACCCGGTTTGCTGGATGCGCAGCGGAAAGTCCGGTATATTGTAGCGGGCCGCCACCTTATAACAAGGTTGCCGGGGCTGGCTGACCTGCACGATCGCTTCTCCGAATCGGAATATATCACTGATGCATACTTCAGCCTCGCTTAGCCCCATGGTTGTAAGGTTTTCACCAAACGCTCCGTATGCAAGCTTTTGCCCGATTTCCTGCTCCCAATATGCGTAGTGTTCATACGGATATACGCACAATGCTTTGTCTATACCTCCGTGGTGGACAAGGTCGGCCTGTCCGTCTCCCTCCAGGTTAAACAGGGATAAAAATATACGATCTTTCAGCGGGGTTTTGTGAATACCGGTCTCGATTTCCCGCCCCTGATAGACGTGTTTCCGCGGTTTTCCGACATTGAGTGATACGATATGGTTGGACATACGGGTTCTCCTTCTCTTCCTTATACAGAAGTTTTCTTTTCTTCATCATAAGGGTAGATCGGGAGGTGCGCAATGTAGACAAGCAGCAAACAGACATTACAAAAAAGCGCCGTAGAGGCAGGATGCTCCACGGCGCTTTTTTGTAATGCGTATTCAGCCTGAGTTGCTTATCGATTGTTTTGCTTGTATGTAAATCCAATCGAAGCCAGCGCTTGGTGAAGATTGGCGAACGTGTCGGTCTTGCCGAAGTCGATGCCAAGACTCACGACTGTTTGGGCAATTTCCGGCCGGATTCCGCTGAGTTTCGCATCGACGCCGAGCAGACGCAGTGCACTGATAATCTGGAAAATCTGTTGGGCTACAATGGTGTCAATAATCGGCACGCCGGAAAGATCAAGGATAAAATGGTTCAGGCGTAACTCTGCACTTCGCTTCAGCGCCTCTTCCATTAACAGTTTGGCCCGATGCGTATCGATGCTGCCGACAACTGGCAGTACCGCTACACCTTTGGCTACCGGAACAACCGGTACAGATAGTTCGAGCAATGCGAGCTGGGATTTTTTCATTTGTTCATCGTGGTATCGGACAAACGGCAAACTGAAACTGTAAATCACCAGATTCATAATAGCGTCAAAATGAGAAATGATTTCATAGAATTCGCGCAGGGAAAGGTTCATTTTCTCCCCTTCATCGCGGATGACTTCGCCAATGGCAACTCGGTACTGCGGGACCTCATTGAGCATCGCATCCAGCGTGGTACCGAGCATAGCACATGCTGTGCCGGTCTCTTCCCCCCATTCCATCAGGCGGGCGGTGCGTACTTCTTCATCCATGGCCATCGCCTCGCCATACAACTGCACCAGGTTAACACGAAAGTCCCGCAGTTGTTCGGATAAAGGAACAAGTTGAGGATACTTTTCGTTCTGTTCCTTTGTAATCCGTTCCGCCAACTCATGGCGTTTCTCTATAATTTTTCGGCTTAGCTCCTGCAAGTTTCTGCTCATCAGTTGCTCCTCATTCATTGCAATATCATCCATCCTATTATTCTGTTATTTTTCTCTGTGCATTTCCAATCATGCAAAAAAGAATGCAGGTGTTTACTCAGCATATATTCTCTTTTTATTGTATCGTAAAGAAGGAGCGAAGAAAAAGAGGGTATCCCAAACTAACATGACCTGGCAGCCACTACGAGGAAGGGAATGCATCCGTTGAAAAAATGGGCATCCATTGCATAAAAAGCCGCCGGAGTACGCCCGGCGGCTGAATTCTGCTTATTTCGGCTGCATGCGGATTGCACCGTCAAGACGGATGGTTTCACCGTTCAGCATCGGATTCTCGACGATGCTTTGAACAAGGCGCGCGTATTCTGCCGGACGTCCCAAACGGGAGGGGAACGGCACGGAAGCACCGAGCGCGTTGCGAATGTCTTCCGGAATGGTATCGAACATCGGCGTTTCGAACAGGCCGGGCGCGATCGTCATCACGCGGATGCCGTAGCGCGCAAGCTCTCTCGCGATTGGCAGCGTCATGCTGGCGACGCCCCCTTTGGATGCGCTGTACGCCGCCTGTCCAATCTGTCCTTCAAACGCGGCAACCGACGCCGTATTGATAATTACCCCCCTCTCCCCTTCCTCATTCGGTGTGTTGTCCTTCATTTGGTCCGCTGCGAGGCGGATTACATTAAACGTACCAATAAGGTTGATGGTAATGATCTTTGTAAATACGGATAAATCGTGAGGGCGGTCTTTTTGAATGACTTTTTGCGCGTTTCCGATACCGGCGCAATTGACCGCCAGAGTCAGAGGCCCGAAAGTGTCTGTCGTTTGTTGAATGGCATGCTTTACGTTTTCTTCGCTTGTAACGTCGGTTGGCAGGAACAACGCGCGTTCACCCAATTCCCGGGCTAAACGCTCTCCCTTGTCACCTGCCAGATCGAGAATGGCGGCCTTGCCTCCCTGTTCGATAATGCGGCGCACGGTCGCTTCGCCGAGTCCAGATGCGCCTCCGGTTACGATTGCGGTTTGGTTTGCGAGATTCATAGTGCCTCATCTCCTTTCTCTATTTTTTCATAGATAACCTCCTCTTATTTCATGCTAGAGCTTTATGAATAAATAGTCAATTATTATTTTAAAGATTCTAAATATATTGATAAATATTTTATTGAGAAGTTTTTATGATGAATAGATTGTCAAATTGTTTAAAATTTGTATATAATCTTTTTAATTCTTATAATTATACACACATCTGGGGGGTCAAGAGATGAAGCTGTTGAAACATGCAGGGGTTGTATTTCTGATTATTATTATGGGCTTGCTTGCGGTCGCATGCGGTGGAAAAACGGAACAGCCGACCAGCGCACCGGCTGAGAAGAAAGATGAACAAGCGCAGAGTGCTTCCGCACCGGAGAAAAAGACGTACAAAGTTGTGATGCATGCCGAGTTCCCGCCGTTCGAGTATTTGGATCCGAGCGGCAAGCCGGTTGGATTTGAGGTTGATTTGATTAACGAAATGGCGAAAGAAATGGGCTGGAACATCGAAATAAAAAATACAAGCTGGGATGGCGTATTCGAAGAAATTGGAAGCGGAAAAGCAGAACTTGCTATCTCTGGCATCACCATTAAACCGGACCGCGAGAAGCTGTATTTATTCTCCGAGCCGTATTTCCAGGCGAAGCAACTGATTCTTGTTCCAGAAGGTTCGCCGATTAAGAGCTTACAGGACATCAAAGGTCACAAAGTAGGCGTTATGACCTCTACGACCGGCGCACTCATCGTTTCCGACCTACTGGGCAAGGCAAATAAAGATATTCTTCAATACGATGAAATGCCAAGCATGGTTGAAGACCTGTACAACAAGCGTGTAGACGTCGTGGTCGCAGATAACGCGTTCTTGATGGAGCACATGAAGAAAAACCCGAAGCCGGGTTACGTAACAATCGACGATCCGAACATTCCGAAAGAAAACTACGGAATCATGGCTAACAAGAAAGATACCGAGCTGATAAAACAAGTCAATGAAGCGCTAAAAAAAGTAAAAGATAGCGGCAAATATGACGAAATCTACAAAAAGTACTTCGGCGAAGTCAAGTAATGGAAAGCCCCGGCATCTCTTCGGAGAGACCGGGGTTTTCCTTATTTCGAAAAGATATGACTTCCGATTTTCGCCGTTACCGGACGAGAGCGTACCCATTGATTGTCTGTTTTGGCGGGATTGTAGAAAACAAGAGCCGACCGGCTGGGGTCCTTGCCTTTTAACGCTTCCTGTACGGCCTTTATGGTTTCACTGGATGGTTTTGCGCTGTAGATACGCTTGTCCAATACCGGCGAGTACTGATAATAGCTTTTACCGTTTACATTGACGACATGGAAAATGACGTCTTGTATCGTGTCAGGCCATTCCGGGCTGTCGACCCGGTTTAATACGGTGGCCGCGACAGCCACTTTTCCTTCATACGGCTCACCGCCTGCTTCTGCTTCGGTCAACCGGTACAGCCATTGAATGTCTTCCTGGCTATATTTTGAATTTTGCAGCGAATGTATTTGCACAGACGGTTTCGCTGTCATCCGCTGCGTGGAAATAGAGAGGGTAGCAGGTGTGTTCCCTTTTATTTCCATGCCCAATTTTTCCGCCGCATACCGCAGTGGAATGTATGTGCCGTCTGCCCGGTCCTTCGTGGTCGTTTTCAAATATTCTCGCTTCCAGGTGCCGCTTTGTTTCGTGTACACATCCGCATAGTTTTTGCCGGACGGAAGCCCGATAATCATATCCCCTTTTTGCAGGGTGACCGCCTGATAGTCTTTGTTCCACCCCACTTTTACACCGGCGTTCATAAAGAATACGGCCGGTACCATCATCGAGTTGTTTTGGATCAGGCTGTTCGTATGTACGGCTCTTCCGTTAACAAGAACGGAGGTGGAAGTGGCGGCTTCCGAGGTATTGATTCCCGCCGTTCCAAGGAAAAAAGCGGCAAGTGTGATAGCAACTACTCTTTTTTTCATATATCTCCCTCCCTTGCCAATATTGTAAGCGAGAAGGAGGTTTACTTTCTATTCATAATATATGGAACAATTGGAATAAATAAGTACTATTACTTCTTCGGAAGTTGCCGCAGCGGATGTTCTATGCTAGTGTAAAAAAATGATTGTGCAGGTGTTTTGCGACACGGGAGTGAAAAGCTGATGAATGAAGCGATAATAAAATGGAACGAACAATGGAAGAGTTACGTAGACCGCATTAAAGACAAGCGGGCTCCGCAGTTATCGGAACGCGGATTTGATTTTCTCTGCATGCTTGAATTCAAAGACGCGTCCGTGCAGCCGTCCGCCAAGCTGGCAATGGAGTTTCTCATTCACTGGCGTGGAACAGACTATTGTTTTACATATGAAGACAGCGTCGGCTCGGATTCATGGAAGGTGCACAGTCGGATGGGAACGCGCTCTTACTGGCAGCCGATTACCGACTTCTTCGGCAGTTACGGGGAAGCAAGCGTCATCCGCAAGTGCTTCGCGCAATTCGGAATGGAAGCAATGGCGCGCGACATTCAAGCGTGGAAAGAAGCGGAGTTTGAGCGGTTGTTTACCGAACGGTTCTCCGGCATGCGCATCACAGGGACAAAGCAACACGGGGAGAATATGTACTTCGTACTGGAAGATGGCGAAGAAATTTTGGTAACGTCATTTTATGAGGCGTGTCGGAAAAAGCATCTTAGCCGGTGCAAAGAGGAATAAATCCAGGAAAAGCCAGATGCAACCCCGATATGAAAATCATGGGAGAGAGGCTGACTCTTATGGTACGAAGGAAAAAAGAGGAAAGAATGAGGAGAGGATT
>NZ_DFMZ01000008.1:61827-65446 GCF_002375825.1 Aneurinibacillus sp. UBA3580 | reverse complement strand
AAGGCGAACGCCTTTTTCTTCCCCGGATCTTATTTCTCCTTCCTTCTTTTCTCATAATTTTCACAGAAAAAGAAAATATCCGACAAAGAAGTCGGGTAATAATTAAACGATCGCTTAAAAGACTGAATATTGTTTATTTTTGTATTATCTTGTCGTAAAACCAGCATGATATCCATTGCTGCCGATGAGCCTATCATGTCTTTCCCCCTTCTCTCGCGCCTGTAACATGGCAGGTCTAGAAAATCTTTCGTCAAATTCCATGTCCAATCTATCTATTTTGATAAGCTTTTTTCCCTTAAAAAAAGCCGGGCAATCAGCCCGGCGCTCATAATCATCTACTATGGGAGAATATATTTTTACTCTACTATTGCCCACGCAAAGCACACATGCTTACTCGCATAATAGCCGTCCGTTCGACTCTGAAAATAGCGTTCTTGGATATCGGATGGGCTTAGGTTCTCATGAAGACGGAGTCCTAAACTTTCCAGTTCAAAAGCCAGTGTTGACGGGTGAAAGGTCGTTTTAATCGGCTCGCCTATCTTTCGTAAATTCTCCTGTATCTTTTTCACATGTGGAGTAGCTTCTTCTGGTATTAAGTAATCGAAAATAACCGCACTGCCCACGGGGGCAATATCGGCAATGGAACGCAGCGTTGCGAACACTTCGTTTCGGGTTAGATACATTGTGACACCCAGCCAACTAAAAAAACTTTTCGTCTGCAAGTCATACGGAGTTCCCTTGAGTGCATCAGCCAAACTCTCTTTTGTGAAATCCACAGGTACAAAATGAAGATTTGATGGGATTTCCCATTCTAATTCAGCCAGTCGATTAAGTTTGAAGGCCTGTGTGGCCGGGTGGTCAACTTCAAATACCTGAACCTGACTTAGGAGATCCGGACGACGAAAAGCAAAGGTATCCATCCCGGCCCCTAGTATCACATACTGCCCCACCCCTTGTTTTACAGCCTGCTCAAGGTTGTCTTCCGTATATCTTGAACGGCTAAGGACATTAGGTAACCCCATGGCTTGCAATAAATCTCTTCTTTTGTCGGAAGATCGCCCATTCCGTATATCCAGTTTCCTTGAAGTGAAGCGCACGCTCCAGAATTTCATCTGCGGGAATGTGTTGGATAAACTGAATAAGGTGCGTATTTTCCCGCCAAACTATAAGCGTATCTTCTGCGGAGCACGGCTGGAGTTCCCCTTATCGGGAAGGTTTTACAACGGAGGTGATAGGAGTCATGGCCAGCATCGACGCGAATGGAGTTTCCCTGCATTACATTGTTCGTGGAAAAGGAGCACCGCTTATTTTTATTCATCCTCCCGTACTGAGCAGTGCAAATTTTACATATCAGCTTGATGAGCTGTCAAAATACTTCACAGTGATTGCTTTTGACATAAGAGGGCATGGGAAAAGCCAGCCTTCTGCACAAACGCTGACCTATTCGCTTGTCGTCGAAGATATGAAGAAAATATTGAATCATCTTACCATAGAGAAGGCTTTCGTCTGCGGTTATTCAGCAGGCGGATCTATCGCCCTTGAGTTTCTGTTAACGGCTCCGGAACGATCGCTGGGCGGCATTCTTATCGGCGGGATATCAGAGGTAAATAGCCGGTGGCTAAAAAATGTAATCTCTCTGGGAGCTTCATGCGCCAGAGCCGGGGCCATCCCTACATTGGCCTGCTCCATTTCCTGGAGCAATTCCGACACTATGGCAATGTTTCGACAGTTATGGAAAGATGCAAAAAAAGCCGATAAAAAAAGCGTCGAAGAGTACTATCAGTATAGTTTAACGTATAACTGCACAAATCGGCTGTGGAGCATCTCCTCTCCTGTCTTGCTGGTATATGGTAAAAACGATATCCCATTCCATGCTTATGGCAGGCTAATCCATCAGAAGCTGCCTCATAGCGAATTTGCCATGATACCAAATGTTAAACATCAAATTCCGACGAAAGCACACGGTGAATTAAACCGTTTAATCAAGAGGTTTGTACATGCGCAACAATAATATTTGCTGCCCGGTAGCTTTCAACGACCACGATCTCACTTTTCTGTATCCTTGTACTCTTGTTCGTATACTTTTACAGTGATTGTTTACGACATCAGATTCACCCCCTTGTTTTTTGTTGTTCCACATATCGTTTGATTGTCTCGCTTGATACGTTTCCTGCGGTAGAAACGAAATAGGAACGTGTCCATAAACTCGGCAAGTGTCGAAGATGAGGAAATTCCTCTCTCAATTTTTTCGAAGTCACCCCTTTGATTTTTGCCATAATATTGGAAGGACTCAGGTGTGGCAGTGCATGTAGAAACATATGTGTGTGGTCTTTGTCACATTCTAAAGCAACAATGACAATTTCCAATTCTTCGCATATTTCCTTTACCAACTGTTTAAAACGTTCCTCTACATCGGAACGAAGGAATAGTTTCCTTCTGTATCGAGGATAAAAAACGAAATGATACTTGATCAAAGATATTGTTGTATGAGTTCTTCTATATTCATTCATACCCACACTGTATCAGTTACACCAACAAACAGCAACAAATAAACAAAAATAGTTGGAACATTTGACGTGGCATAAGGCCACGCCTGTTCCAACCTCACTTTCATCCCCCCTAAAGGAGCGGGCTTTTTCGTTCGAAAAATTCTTTTTTCTCCTTTTTATCTGGCATGCCGTTCAATGATTTCGCGGAACTTCCGGGTCAAGGCGCCATCTTGATTTAACTCGGTTTCATTTAAATAAACGCGTACCAGACGTTCATCCATATTGTACGCTTCTTCCAGCCATCCCAATACTCCTCTGGCCTTGCGATCGATTTCCAGAGCGACTTCCATGCCGTGTTCTTCTACATGGCATACAACTTCGACTTCATCGAGCCGTCCACGGTATTTAGAAGAGGTTGGAACAAATTCAAATTCTTGTACAAACGGAAGGCGGCGCTTGAAGAATGGAGCGTACTCACAATCCGCTTCGCGCAGTTTAAATCCGACCTGGCGGATTGCCTCCAATACTTTTTCCATCCATGGATGCGGAAGCACCCGAATGTAATCTTTATCCCCCGAATCAATTCCGCCCTTAATATCTAAGTCCGTTTTTATCCAGAGGGACACGCTTCCAAGCGTAACAGGCGTATCAAACGGTAAGCGAAACGAGAACGGAAACTCTTTCACTTCTTTTGGCAGAATGGTAAATCCGTTCACTACGCGGTGCGAAACGATAGGAGACTCCTGATATACTTTGCTATCGTCTTTTTCCATCACGTAGCGACTCATGACATACAAATCAATGTCATCCATGTGCTGTTCCACACTGCCTCCACGCACATAGACAGTGCCTGTAACCATGTCGCCGGGACGATACTGTGAGTAATCCAGAACCGTGTCAACTGTAGCGGAACCGATGCCAACGCTTGCCGCTATTTTTTTAAAGAAGGACATCCATCATTTCTCCTTTTTTAAATATTTTTTATGCGCTCTCCTGGCAGTCAGTAAGTTATACGAAGAAAGGAAAAATGAGGTTGCTCTTTTCTGTGAAAATTATGAAAAAAGAAGGAAAGGGAAGAGGAAATAAGATTCAGGGAAGAAAAAGGCGGTCGCCTTTTTCTACATTAAAAT
>NZ_DFMZ01000008.1:47459-61621 GCF_002375825.1 Aneurinibacillus sp. UBA3580 | reverse complement strand
TGCCATGGTGGTTTTTTGTGAAATTCAAACTGAAATGACAAGTAGTTATACATACATGTAGAACTATTTGATAGAAAAAGAGAAGTGGGCGCGGTTCCATTCACCTGTATGCGGCTGCAATGCCTTTTCAGTAAACATAATATTATTATTGTTATCTATGGTCACTATGGTCATCGAGCGTGTGCCGTAATCCGGACTGGCAATGAACAGGGGCGACAGTATCCGTTCCCATTCGATTCCTACTCCCGTATCCGGCAGTTCGCTATCTTCTGCCTGCTCTGCATCGGAAAGAATGTCGAACAATTCCTTCTCTTGTATGTTCTCTTTCTTTATCGCTTCCGCGAGAAGCCGTGTTCCTTTTCGCACTTTCGGCCAGGGCGTGTCCAGTACATGGTTGCTTAGACCGTGAATGCCGGGAGCTACCTCTGTGATTTCATCCAGCACAGGAGAATAATAATACAGAGTCTCTGTATCCCCCACCAGTAAATTAAACCCGTTATACCGCTCCTTCTCCCCTCTCACCTTCTCCAGGTAAGCGGCGGGGTGCTCCGTACCGGTCAAGTAGTCGCTTACTAGATAGCCGCGCGATTCAGCGTCCGGCCGATTGTGCTGCGGGTCGCGATAGTTGGTCAGTGCGGCTAATCTTCCGCTGCGGGTAACCCCCATCCAGGTTCCCCCTTTCTCCATATCGCGTCCAGCTAACACGTCCGGCCTGTCATCCCAAAATGCGGCCGGTGCGGTCGGACGTTTGTAGAACTCATCCCGATTGGCTGCTAATACCAGTCGATAGTCGGGATGGGATTTGTAAGCAAATAAGAGCAAGCACATGATCCTGTTCTCTCCTCTTTTGTCGATTGTACTCTCTGCTTTTTAAGTATACTCTTTTTTCTTACGGGTTCAAAATAAGTCAAAGAGAAGGACCTGCCGCATCCACATCAAACAACTCATGAGGACATAGCCGTACAGTAGTCGCTGGTTGTTATTCGGGATTTAGGGTAAACTAATTCTAAAATGACAATTTTAACCGGAAAATTTACTTCACTCAAATGGAAGGTAAAATGAAAAAGATAGGTTTGGTTTTAGGAGAAGCTTAAAGGCAATGATTCGGGCAACTACCTCCATATGAACAGTCAAAGAATTCAAATTTCGAAAATAAATAGCGGCAATAACAATAATGATTGATGTAGGAGGTTCCCTATGTTTGGCAGAAAAATGAAGCATGCTCATCGGTATCAAGAAATCATCCGTGCATTTTTACGCAATGGTTTTGGTTACATTATAAAGGAATTGGGCTTGACGGATATCATGTCGATACCTAAAAAAAAGGAGGTGGCAGATACAAATTTGCTTCCCAGAACAACCGGGGAGAGAATTCGGTCTTTTCTGCAAGAGTTGGGACCAACCTTCATCAAAATGGGTCAAATTGCAAGTACACGTCGCGATCTCATTCCTGCGGATATTATTCAGGAGTTAGAAAAACTACAAGATTGTGTCCCTCCTTTTCCCTTTGATCAAGTCCGTCAAATTATTGAAGCAGAATTAGGGGCAAATATAGAAGAGATCTTTGCCGAATTTCATGAGACACCCCTGGCTGCGGCATCCATTGGACAGGTGCATTATGCACTGCTCCATACCAAAGAACCTGTTGCGGTTAAGATCCAGCGCCCTGAGATTCAGTCTATTATTGAAACCGATTTGGAAATACTTGAGGACTTAGCGAGGCTTATGGAATCACGAATGGATTGGGCGAAGAAATATCAAATAAGAGATATGGTCGAAGAATTTTCAAAATCCTTACGAGCGGAATTAGATTACAGTATAGAAGCGCGCAATGCGGAAAAAATAGCAGATCAATTTATTGGCAATTCCACGATCCGCATTCCGAAAATGTATTGGGATTACTCAACTAAAAAAGTTCTTACGATGGAATATATACAAGGAATAAAAGTGAATGACCTGGAAAAAATGGAAGAGAAAGGCTATAACCGTAAAGTAGTGGCTGAAAGGTTAGCCCATTCGATTTTTCATCAAATTTTAATAGAGGGATTTTTTCACGGCGACCCCCATCCGGGGAATGTAGTGGTATTACCGGGAGAAGTGATTGTGTTGATGGATTTTGGTATGGTCGGACGTTTAAGTCCGGACATGAAATACCATTTTTCATCTTTGGTTATTTCCTTGAAGCGCGGAAGTACCGATGGGATAATCAAAGCCATTTCTCGTATGGGATTAATCCCTGTAAACACGGATATGGCATTATTAAGAGCAGAGGTAGATGAGTTAAGGGACAAATATTACGGTGTTCCTTTAAGTGAAATTAGCCTGGGCAAAGCTATCAATGATCTATTTACCGTTGCGTTTCATCACCGCATCCAGATCCCTGCGGATTTAACACTACTGGGGAAAGCTATTCTAACTGTTGAAGGCGTAGTGGAATTATTAGATCCGGAGTTTAGTATCATGGATGTTGCTGAACCTTTTGGGCAACGCCTGATAAAGGATCGCTTTCATCCAAAAAATCTTGCAGAGAATGCTTGGAGCTATATAGTCGAATATACGGAATTCATTTCGAATTTACCTAAAAATATAAGAGAAATCACCTCCACAATGCAACGGGGAAAACTACATGTAGAAATTACTATCTCCGAACTTCATCTTTTGCTGGAGAAATTGGACAGAATCAGTAATCGTCTTTCCTTCAGTATTGTTTTACTTTCTTTTAGTATCATTATGGTCGGACTTATCATTGGATCGTCTATAGGCAGACAATCTACGTTACTATGGAAAATACCTGCAATTGAATTGGGCTTTGGAGTCGCTTCCTTGATGTTTCTCTGGCTGCTTTATGCAATTTATAAATCGGGTAGATTTTAATTTTCTGTTTCAATTTCCTTTTACAAATTACAGATGAATCGTTCTACGCCCCGCTCCTTTCGTTTATTGTTTTTCCGGACAAATCTGACGGAAGTTACAGAATCGGCATACTGAAGGATCTCCCGCTCCTGCAAACCGTTCGACCGGCAGCGGCCGATTGTAGTATGTATCGTCAAGATAGCTTTTCATGCTCTGCAGGCTGGCTTTAATCTTATGTTGAATCATCATGATGTTGTCTTCATCCGGAGTGCTGCGTACGCAGATGCCGTCCAATAAATACTCGGTCCGTATCTCGATTTGTTCGATCGGTACCCCATAATATTCATGGATATACAGGGCATAGAGCCACAACTGCTCCTCGTTCTTTTCGGATACTTTGCCCGTTTTCCAGTCGGTGATGACATACGTTCCGTCGCCGCGTCGGTACAGAACGTCAAGCTTCACGTAAATCTTTTCATCGTTGACGATAAAGTCTTTCAGTTTCTCGACTTCAAGTACCGTAATGTCGCCGCTGTCGCGAATCTCCTGCCAGCTGTCGCTTGCAAGCAGATGTTCCGCACATACTGAGATGCGGCTGCCTACAGCGTCAACGCGATCACGCGGCAGCTCTCCTTCATAATACATCTCATGAAGCATCGTGTATTGCTTTGGATAACCCCACCACCTCTCCCGTTGCTTAGACTCCTGAAAGGCCGCATTCAGCGTATTGCGTATGTATGTAACGATTTGGTCCTGTGTCGGATAGGCTTGGCTTCGTTCGCGCAGATCGATTAATTTTTGGGCGGCTGTATGTACCGCTTCTCCGAGTACAAGGTATAAGTTGGTCAATTTTTTTAAACGGTAGGCGATCTGTGCTTCCGGCGCGGCGGTCAGGAGCCAGCCGCCGTGCGATGCGTAATAATGATAGAAATACTGTCGTTTACAGGCGTGAAACATCTGGTCGCGCGACAGGGACCAGGACCATTCGGGATATGGATTCATCTGAAATGACATCAGTGTCCTCCTCTCTCAGATGATAAGCTGGTATGATTTGTACAAACACCGGGTGACCATTGTTTCCAAAGACTCAACCTGGCTTCTTCCTAGTATAAAAGCCTTTTCATGTAAGTGTAAACATAAGAAAGAGCGTGACACATTATTTTTTGTTACTAGATTCCTTGCTGTGTCTGAGTTTCTCTTCCAATATCCATCTCTTTATCTTCCTTCTTCGAATTTTTATCCGTTTATCCCTTCCTGGATGCTGAATTGGGTCCAGAGCAGGGAAGCGACTTCGCACTACAAAAGTCAGCCGGCCTTCCCCTCAATTTTCATGTCGGGGTCGTACCGGTGACCCTTATCACACTATACCTTGCATTATTCATCATGCATTCGGTAACAATAAAAAAATCCAGAGGAAATAATGGTAAGAAGGAAGATATCAATAATGAAAATGAATCTTTTTGGGTGGAAAAAAGGCCACAAACCAAAGCAATGGCTTTCACGGGAGAAAGCGGCGCTCTCCTCTATCGCTTTGCAATCCTTGCACACTTCGTTAGAAAAAAATATTCAGGACATTACAAAGCAACTAGGAGATAATACAGATTTCAGCTCTCGACACCTTATTTGCATAGAACGACGCGTCACCTTGTTTTTCTTCCAAAGTCTTATCGATAGCAACCGTCTAAATGAGTGTATTGTTCTTCCCCTGCAGGAACGCCGGGAGTATAGAAGCAAACAGGAGGAACTTTTATCCAGAGAAAACGGAAAACACGATCTTTTACAAGAAATTCAATGGCGAATCGCGAGCATGGCCGACACACAGCGAGTAGAAGAATGGCAAACGGCTATTCAACAATTATGTAATGGAAAGGCACTGTTACTTGTTGATGGGGAAGCAGCGGGACTCCTAGTCGGGATAGAAAAAACGGAAAAACGCAGTATCGAGGCTCCTGAAACAGAACAGAGCGTGATCGGACCAAAAGAAAGCTTTGTAGAAGATTTCCATACTAATATTACATTAATCCGCCAACATCTGCGCGATCCACTCTTAACTTTCGAAGTGGTTTGTATAGCCAAACGGGATAGAACCCAGGTCGGTATATTTTATATTAAAGACGTGACCAATCCCAGTATCGTGAAGGAAGTGAAAAGGCGCCTTTCTGCCATTGATACCGATGCCATAAAGGGACAAGTACATTTGCAGGAGTTAATTCAAGACAATTCCTTTTCCTTATTTCCTCAAATACGTCCAACAGAGCGACCGGATGTCACCTGTTCCTATTTGCTTGAAGGAAACGTGGCCATCATACTATCGAATTCGGCTCATGCGCTGATTCTTCCCATCACGTTTTTTCAACTGCTAAATACTGTTGATGATTATTACAGCAGCTGGCAATACGCGACTTTGATCCGTATTGTTAGAATTGTTTCTCTTGTGTTCAGCATCATGCTTCCTGGATTGTATCTTTCACTGGTCGCCTTTAATCCTGAATTAATTCCTACACGACTGGTTATTTCCATGGATGCTGCCCGAACAAAAGTAGCCATGCCAGTTTTTCTGGAAATATTCTTTATGGAGGTTATGATTGAATTGCTTCGGGAAGCGGGGGTCAAACTGCCTAAACCCATCGGTCAAGCTATCAGCATCATTGGAGGATTGGTCATTGGAGAAGCAGCCGTCAATGCCAATCTTGTAAGTCCTGTCACGATTGTGATTGTTGCAATTACCGCGATTTCATCGTTTGCAGCTCCTGTTTACATATTGGGAATTACATACCGAATTCTGCGCTTTTTCTTGTTCCTTTGCAGCACTATTCTAGGACTATACGGTTTTATATTGGGATTGTTCCTCATCCATGCCCACGCGGCTCGTCTCGTTTCGTTCGGAGTTCCTTATTTGGCACCTCTCTCTCCCATGCGCCTGGCGGATTGGAAAGACACGCTCGTGCGTTTTCCTTTTAAGAAACTTACGAAACGTCCCGCATTTCTCAAGCCGTTACAGCAAACCAGAAGCAAGCCTTTGCCAATGGAATCCGGAAAACAAAGCGGAGATGAGGATAACCAATAATCAAATCATATCATGAGAAATGGAGAAGGATAAGCGATGAACAGAAATGAAGAGTCCCTAATGATAAGCCCTACCCAGCTTGTGTTTCTCGTATTTGGTATCATCGTTGGAACTGGTTTCATCACACTTCCAAGAGGGGTAATAGAAAAAGCACGAGAGGATGCATGGCTAACCGTTATATTGGCGCTAGGTATTGCCCTTGTCTCGCTATGGTTGATCTTGCGAGTCGCCAGCATCTTTCCAAAGGATACAGCCATTACGTACAATGTGAAACTTTTTGGTCGCACATTCGGATTATTGCTGAATCTATTTCTCGCAGTGTATTTCTTGTTTTTTACGATTACTGGAGTTAGAACCATGGCGGAAGTAGTAAAAACAGAAATGCTCCCGTTTACGCCTTTGGGAATCATTATTGGCAGTATGCTACTTGTTCTTCTTTACTGTTCATGGGACGGCCTCATGCCAGTTGTTCGTATCAATGAATCAGGAATACCAACTTCCATTTTTATGATCATATTCTTTTTCTCGTTAGCCTATCCAGCAGCTGATTGGCATGAACTAAGAATCCCTTTTTTGGAAGGAGTTACGCCAGTGATTCAATCACTCCCAAGCACATCCTACTCCTTTCTGGGCTATGAAATTTTGTTCCTATATTACCCGTTTATCTTCCAAAAGAAAAAAGCCTATTTTCACACCGCTATTGGTATTGGGACAGCCGGTATCTTTTATACCTTTGTTGTGTTGGGAACACTCGTAACACTTGGCCCCAATATGGCCATAGCCCAAACATATCCTGTCATCACGATGGCAAAAATAATTGAAATCGTCCCGCGATTTGTAGAGCGCGCCGAACTATTGCTCATTATTTTGTGGCTCCCTTTAGCCTATACGACTCATCTCATCACTTTTTTCTCAACGGCTTTTGCACTCAACAACACATTCCCGAGGATCTCATTGCGATGGTGGATGATGTTGTCGCTCCCATTCATCTTTATTTTGTCTATGCTCCCGGATAATTTGATGCAAATGGAACGCTGGACCAAAGTAACAGGTGCTTGCGGTTTGTTCTTGCTCACCGGTTATCCCGTCCTTCTCTTGACTTGTGTATTTGTACGGCGAAAACTGGGACTTCTTCCAAAAAATTAAGAAAGAAGAAGGTTGTATTATGAAACGATGGAACAAAAACGTTTTATCAGCAATTGTCATGCTACTCTTTTCAAGTATTCTGCTTGCAGGGTGCTGGGATTATAGAGAATTGGAGAAAAGAGCGCTTGTCGTGGGGCTTGGTATCGATGAACTTCCTCCATCTGATTTCGCAGGAAAAGAAGTGCGCATGTATCAGATTATCGTACAGGTAGTGGAAACTGCCGGCTCCAGTAGTCAGGCAGCGATGCAAAAACAACAACAATCAGCAGGTTATACAAATTTTATCATTCAAACTCCATCCATTACAGAAGGAATCCAGCAAATCATTACGCAAAGTGAACGCTTTCCTCTTTTATCTCACTTGCAACTCATTGTCCTTGGAGAAAAATTATCAAAGAAAGGGATCCATGAGCTATTCGACTTTTTCATTCGCTTTCCTCAAATGCGGCGTCAAACAGAGATTATTGCAACAACCAGACCGCTCATTGAATACTTCACAGTGCCGAGCACAGCGGAACCGACCCCTTCCCTGCACATTGCGAGTATTGCAGACAGTGTTCAACAGACACTGTTACTGCCTGAATCGAATTTGGGTATCATTAGCGAAAACATTCGTAACAACACTCCTTTCGTGGTGCTCACGGCTTCTTTAAATAAAAAAGGACAGATCGTTATTAATCAAGGGACTGTTTTTCAGAACGCAAAGAAGGTCGGGATTCTGTCCAAAAGCGATATCCAAAACCTTTCCATGTTGTACGGGGAAATCGAAAGGGGACTCTTACACTTTTCTTGCTCCCAGGGGAAAGCAGCATTACAGGTTCTTGCAGGAAACAGTAAAATTCGTCCTGCCATAAAAAATCGCAAGCCTCATATTACATTCCAGATTGAGCTGGAAACGGAGCTAACGGAGTACCAATGTTCTGATATTGCTTCTTTCGATAGCCCGGAGCAAATCAGACGAATGGAACAGCTTTATTCAAATATGTTGGAAGAACAATTGCAGAGGACTGCAAAAAAACTGACAAAGAAGTACAAAGACGATATATTCCGCTTAACTTCAAGACTCAAAAACCACCCCGGGATGTACGAACAAATACGTGAACATCCAGAGCAGTTTTTTGAACAATGGACTGTCGACATTAATGTAAACTTAAAAATCCGCAACATCGGGAATGTGCTAAAGACCTTTATAACATTGAAAAAGAACAAATAGAATCGTAAGACTTCTTTTGATTTTCATGCCGGGGTTGCGGCTGAAAGTGTTGCTTTAGGATTTTTCTTTAAACGCCATACGCAATATGAACAAATCGTATCCATAGAGACAACCGCCGTAATGTTTATTTATGAATCATTATTGTTCAAAAATAGAACTATACAATTGAAAACAAATGCATGCTCTATATATTTTTGTTTAATTTTTAATCATTATGTTGCAAATTGAATCTTGTTTAGGTGTGTTTCTTTGTAAAGTTAAAATCCCGCACAAAAAAACGGAGCAAAAGCCGGCTCCGTTCCGTTCACAGTAAAGATTTGAAGTTTATGCCTTATTGATTTTTCGCCAGAGTGTAGTCCGGTTGATTCCAAGACGTTTGGCGGCCTGAGACTGGTTGTTGTGTTCTTCTTCAAGCACGCGCATGATAATTTCCGCTTCTAATTCCTCTAGCGTTTTGTTTTCGATTTGGATGCTGAACGCATTGCTTTCCGTGTGTTCTCTATTTGAGGACGGTTTTCTGCTTATCTCCGGTTTTGCGCTCGTCTGACCAGATGTCTCTTCTTCTGCTTCCAAAGATGGTTCCGGTACAGTGAACAGTTCCCGCAGAATATCTTCCGCCTCTGCCGCTTCAATAAACATACCGCGTCCGGTCTGGCAGAGCTTTTCTACCGTAGATTTAAGCTGCCTAACGTTTTCAGGCCACGGCGCTTCCGTTAGTTGTGCCATAACTTCAGGGCGCACACCGACGATTTGCTTGCCTTCTCTCATGTTGAAGGAAGCGATAAACCAGCGGACCAATTCGGGGATGTCCGCTTTTCGTTCGCGCAGCGAAGGAATACGAAGCGTACCGCCACTTAACATGCGGTATAGTTCTTTCCGAAATCGCCCTCTTTTGATCTCAAACTGCAGTTCACGGGAATTTGAGGCGATAATCCTGGGGAAAAACGGCGAAAGTTCCGGATTGCCCGCCTGTTTCTTTTTCGCTTCCTGCAGGAGATGAATGAGTTTATCCTGTACGTCTGGTGAAAGTTTTTCTATGGAGGATAGATAAATGGTTCCGCCCCGGGCCGTGTTGAATAGTTCTGCCCCATCCTCTCCAAACAGGTCCGTTTGCAGATCGCTATCGCAAAGCGTCCCGCAGTCCAATATGAGGAATGGGCGGTCGCGCCGCGGGCTGTCATTATGGATTGCTTCGGCAAGACTTTGTTTTCCGACACCCGGCTCTCCGTAGATAAGTACGGGTGTCTCATACTTGCTGAATAAGCGGGCCGTTTCGATCTGGGATTTCATTTCCTCTGTTGTGGCAATGAGGTCGGTAAAGCGTGTTTGAGCCCGTTTCGGTCCATACACTATGCGGCGCAACCGGCTTTCCGTTCGTTTTAGTTCATCTATCTCTTTCAGGATGGCAAAAGCGCCGACAACTTCATCTTTATCAATAATCACCCGTTTTTTGACAAGGATTTCCTTTCCAGATATGTTGCATATTTCTTCGGTGGATAGTTGTCCCTGTATTACGATATCGTCAAACTGAAAGCACAACGTAGTAGCTTCCCCTGTATTTTCTGAATTCAATTCCGCTTCGATGCCAAGGAGAACTTCCGCTTTCTTGTTCGCAATCATTTTGTTTCTTTTTGCATCAATCGCAACAATTCCGTCTTCGTATCCGCGAAAAATATTTTCATATAAGAAATGAGTTGCTTTTTCACGGGCGGTATACGTGCTGATACGTTCCGCCTCATTGATTGCCTCGATGACCGCTTCTCTGCCGGGAACAACGCTAAAGGTATGTAATCCATAATTCGCCGCATCGACCTGACTGATAACCTCACTAATGATTGTCTGTACTCCTTGGACCGCAGCCTGTTGGAGTACTGTTTCATTATCTTCCTCCTTTTCTGTGAGGAAGAACGACAAGTCCATATCCAGCAGTGTTCCTACAGTTTCTGCTCCTTGTATGAAGCCATGGGAGCCTACAACTCCGATTTTTCCCGGAAATCCCTTTAAAAGCATGAGTGTACGAAGCATATCATAGCCTGAGGAGCGAACTTCTACGACAGGGATGTGACAGTGCTGCTGCAGCAGACGGGCGGTAGTGCCATGACTAATAATAGCGTCCCACCCTTCTTTTTCCCGTTCTCTGGCAATAGCCAGCCCTTTTGTTAACTCACCGATTTCAATTTCGACTTTTTTTCCTGTCTCCTGTGTAATTTCGATAAATAGCTCCTTCAATCCCGGATAAGGAGCGATGAGTAATATACGTGCCATATTCGCCTCCTTGTTTATTTTAGCATCGTTATTGTTGCTTTTAGCTGCAATTATTGTATGGGATGAAACAATTGTTTTCAAGAAAGAAAAGAAGCGAGCATGATCGAATCAGGCTTTATCTTTTCTTGTTGCTTCTCTTCTGGGGCATTTTCCGTGTAGATGCTGTCTTTACTGAAGCTTATTAATATAGATTACAATAATTTAGATAGTACAAATAAGTTTGTCTTTTTTAGTATAATAAACAAAAGGAGGTGGCGGCGATGCAGAAACATTTCTTTACTGTTAAAGAAGCCAACGAACTGCTGCCGGCAATTCGCCGGGAGATTGAAATGCTGCAGAACATCCGCAACGAATTTCGGCAGAAATACCTTGAGTTGACCACATACAAAAAACGGCAGGAGCAGCAGGCCGTTACGGATACGCAGGACGAGTATATTTTTAAAATGGAAGGAAGCCTGGAGTTTCTGGAAATACAGGCGCAGATGCATGTCAACAACATTCAAAGCCAGGGTGCCCAGCTGAAAGAGATCGACCCGGGACTGGTGGATTTTCCGGCGGTAATTAATGGTGAAGAAGTGCTGCTGTGCTGGCGGGAAGGCGAGGAAAAGATTACGCATTATCATGGATTATATGACGGGTTTGCGGGGAGAAAGAAGCTGGATTAGACGATGCAGTTAATGGATAGCCATATTCATCTGGATAGATATCCGATGGATGAAGTAGACAAACTTGTATCCGGGTGGCGGGAGGACGGCATTGCGGGGGTGGTGGCCGTTTCGATGAACCTTGCTTCCGCATACCGAACGCTGGAGCTGAAGCAGCGGTATCCGGAGTTTATCTATGCGGCCGTCGGATATCATCCGGAGCAACCTCTCCCCTGCCCCGGCGAATTGGATGAGCTTATCTCTTTGCTGTATAAAGAACGGAAAATGATTAATGCGGTCGGTGAAGTGGGATTGCCTCATTATAATTTGGAAGCGGTGCGGGAGCTGGCCGCGTACCGAGAATTGCTGGCGGAATTTGCGTTGCTTTCAGTGAAGTTGGATTTGCCGCTGGTGCTGCATGCCGTACATGACAAGGCAGCGCTGGCAGTTAATGTTTTGCTTCTGCATGGTGTTCGCAAAGCGCACTTTCACTGGTTGAAAGCGCCGGATGAGGTAGTGGATAGAATCATAGAGCATGGTTATTATATTTCGGTAACACCGGAGGTTTGCTATCGGGAACGCGATCGGAGACTGGCACGGCGGGTACCGCTTTCGCACTTGTTGCTTGAGACGGATGGACCATGGCCGCATCATGGTCCGTTTGCCGGAAAAATGACCACTCCCCTCTTCTTACGCAAATCTATAGCCGCAGTGGCGAAATTGCATGGCATATTACCGGAAGAAGCCGCAGCTGCGAGTTCGCAGGCAGTACAGAATTTGTATGGGCAACTTGGTGAATAAATTCAATACAACAATGGGAAAAGCTCTCTAATCCGAAGAGAGCTTTTCTTGTGCGGGCATCTGTATAACATAATATTTTTATGTAAACTATTCATCCTTGCTTTTTATTGTTGGGGTAGCGCCACATGCCCATCAGGGTAAAAATTTCAGGTACTCCCAAAACGAAAAAAACACGATGAGTTTATGAACATTTTTATACCTTGGAGGTGAACCAGGAGAACATCTTTATTATGCGGCCTGATCGTAGATAGGAGCAGCTTCTTCTGGAGAAAAACTTTTCCCAGAATCTTTTCATCGTATTTATATAAATATTATAATTAGAAAATACACAAGAAGAAATGGAGGTGGCCATATTGTCAAAGTCCACTTTAAAACGTTTTGGAGTTTCCATGGATGAAAAGTTATTGAAAGAATTTGATCAAATGATCAGCTCGAAAGGGTATGAAAATCGCTCAGAAGCGGTCCGTGATATGGTTCGTGATGCCTTAGTGAAGCAATCTTGGAAAGATGATGAACAATATGTGGCTGGCAGCATCTTATTATTTTATGACCACCATCATACTGACGTTCTTCAGGAGCTCATAAACATCCAGCATGATATGCATCATGCGATTATGGCAACGACACATTTCCATTTAGATCATCATAATTGTTTAGAGCTGATTGTCGTTAAAGGTAAATCGGGTGAGTTACGGAAGTTCAGTGATCAATTAATTAGCATTAAAGGAGTTAAATATGGAAAGTTTACGGTAGCCCCAGTCGAGGATACCTTAGCTTAGTTTTTCTTTTAGCCAAGCCTTGGCTTCCTCGATCCGAATAGGCATCTGTAAGGGTTGTCCATCCCAAACAGCCGAAATAAGTTGAGCTATGGGAGGAAGGTTAAGTTTTGCGTCTTCCAACAACGACAAATTAGAAAATAGTTGTTTGGGTGACATTTTCCCTAGACAAGAACCTTCCTTCATAACGATGACGTCATCTGCCCATTCAGCAACAAGTTGCATGTCATGAGTGGTAATAATGACGGTTTTTCCCTTTTGTGTCAGCATATCCATTATTCTTTGAATCTCTTGCTTTCCTTTTGGATCTAAAAACGCCATCGGTTCATCCAAAATGATTACATCCGTATCCATAGCGATTACACCAGCAATCGCCACTAACTTTTTTTGTCCATAACTCAGTTCATTCGGATTACGGTCTGCTAGATGAGAAATGCCTAGCAAATTCATGGCTTGTTCCGTCCGTTTCTCAATTTCATCCATCGGCAGCCCGCGTTGGGTCGGACCGAACGCAATATCGTCTCGGACATTCATCGAAATGATCTGATCATCGGGGTCTTGAAACACGAGTCCGACACGATCCACCATCGTCTCACGATTCTTTTTCCCCACTGACTGGCCTCTAAAGAAAACTTCCCCAGAACTAGGAAGGAACAGTCCATTCATATGCAGCACCATGGTGGATTTTCCAGCTCCATTGGCTCCCACAATCGCTGTTTTCCGATTTTCTTTAATATCAAGTGAAATATCTTTTAGCGCATATCGATTCCCTTGATATTGGTAGCTTACGTTGTTAAACTCAATAAGCTCTTTCATCTTATGCCTCCTACCATTTATCCCAAATAAATAAACTGATCACAGGTACAACCCATACGAGTGCTTTCCATTTATCGTTTGGATTGAAGTCTTCCGTCTTCTTCATAGGGATCATCCCTTTATATCCGCGAGATAGCATCCCAATGTACACCCTTTCTGACCGGTTAAATGAACGCACAAATAAGGAGCCAAGCAATTTAGAAAGGGTCAAATAGTTATGCAAGGAGAACCATTGGGATACTCGAAATCCTCTGCTTTTGAGGCTTTTGAGCATACTTTTTGCTTCTGCTCTAAACACTTCCATATATCGAAGGGTGAATAACAGCAGCTCGACAAAAATAGTAGGAACTTTTAGTTGAATCAAAGATTGAAAAAAAATCGGAATAGGCAACTTATAAAACATCAAGGTTAAAATTTGTACTGTAAAGAGAAGACGACCTGAATAAATAAGTGCTTTTTCAAAACCATATAAAGATACAGATAACCACGGGAATAATTCATACTCTATCCCCTGTTCGTAGATGGCGAAGAATACAAGGGAAAATGCAAAAAAAGGAATAATCAAACGCACTCTTTCCCAT